>JAYEGS010000119.1:0-3714 GCA_034659215.1 Pseudomonadota bacterium
TTCGATAGCGTTATCGAGATTGAAGCGGGAGTTCGGAGCGATCAGGGGAATCGCCGATTCACAGGCATTCCAGTACTGCTGGTAAAGGGGATCTCCCATCTGCCGACGACTTCTCTGAACCTTGCGGCCGAGATACATGACATACTCGGTGCGATCACGATTACTGTCCTTTAGAACATTCAGTTCGGAAAATTCACAGTGACCGCAGACATGAGCCATAACCGAAGCCTGCATCATCGGTGAATTGCTGTAGTTGAGATAAGCGTAAGAGGGGTTGCCGGTCTGGACGACTTCATAAAAGAGACTCGACTCCTGGCCGGACTCGATGCGAAAACGGCGGTTGACCATATTTTTGCCTTCCCAGATATTGACCGGGCTGACCGGGTAGACCTTTTTTTCCAAAAGTGAGGCAAACTCCATCGCCTCCAGGATGAAGAAGCGAATCTCAGGCAGAGTCAAGCCGAAACTATCGGCGTGCCCCTGGATGCGCTCGTTTAAGTCATTGAGTAGAGGGTCACTCTTGATGCTTCTCATCTTCTCCTCGAAAAAGTTGCTTGATTATCTCTAAAGTCTCCCGGTTCTCCTTAATAATTCCGGTGCGCACGACCCGATCCCGATTCTCGGGATAGCTGTCGTTGACCGCGCTGCAGAGCTGACTATAATGGCTCGGTTTGATCTCGACAATCCCGAGGCGACTGAAGATCGGGCGAATTGAGCTGTCGATAATCTCGACAATCTCATTAGTATCATTGCCGAAAAGCTCACCGTCACCAAAATAGAAACCGTAAAAATTGGTACTCTCGGGATCATATTCGTTAAAGGCGATCTGCGAGACCAGTTTGAAGACTATCGAGGCGCGGGTACCGCCGGTGTTACTGACCTGGTAAAAATCCTCCCGGCAGACCTCGTAGGCTTCAATATCGTGGACGAAAAAGCGGTGTTCGACATGGTTTACGCCGTAGTTGTAATCAAGCCAGTTGTGGATGAAGTTGACCAGGCGTTTCTCCATCTCCAGGCGGGCACCGTAGGTTGAATAAGAGATGTCACCCATATAGAAAACCACGGCCTTGTATCTCGGTTTTTCAACCCGTTCCGGTAATTTGAAGCGCTTGTCCCGGCGACGAATGGAGATGTGTGGACGTTTCTCTTCGGGTTTGTAGAGGCCGGAGGCAATACTGACCTTCAAGGCCTGGCGAAAGGTGCGTTTCTTGTCGAGAATCACGCCGACCGGCCCAAAAGTCTTAAATTCGTAGGAGATCTCTTTGATCTTGCCCCGGCCCTCTTTAATCAGGTTGGGAAGCCGCAGACGATCGGCCACAAGCTCCATAAATTTATTAAAGGGCAAACCAAAACTCAACTTCCCCTTCTCACTTCCCGGCCCCTGGCCCAGGCCCCGGCCGCCGGCACCCCCATCGCCATAAACAAAGGTGGGAGGGTCGATATCGTCCATTTCGACAATAACTTCACTGCCGCGCTGACCAAGATCGCCTTCGTTGATAATTTGGTCGATATAGTCTTTGATTTGATCTTCGATGAACTCGTTAAAAGCCCCCTCCGATTCGTTTGAATCGATACGAAAGGTTTCGCTAGCCGAACCGGGTGGCAACGGCGGAACGACATCAGGCTTTTTCAGATCCATGCGCTACACCTTTAAATAACGATTAAATGACGATGCTTGAGGCATTCGCGGTAATGGTTAACGCCTGAAAGGCGCATTTACCGCAGTACTTTTTCGTCTCCACCAGATAACGGATAGTTTCATTAAGCTGTTCCCGTTCATGAGCATAGGTGCCGGCCGTACTGGTGCCGCTTTTAATCCATCCTAAAAGCTTGATATTCTCTCCCGCCCGAAACTCATTCTCAAAGACATAACGTTTGACGGCGGCCTGATAGGAAGGTTCGTCAGCCAACAGGACTTTGAAGTTGACCGAGGCGATAGCGTCGGAGAGTTCTTTACGAAAAACCTCTTTTTCCGGAACCCCCAAATACTGTTCGATAGCCTGCATGAATTTCTCGTCAGGTTGGACATCGGCCTGGGTCACATCATGTTTGACCGTGGTGCTGTGAGCATAGGCCCGGACATGGTCGGTGTATTTCTTCCAGGTCGTCTCTAAAACCGTATCATCCCGCAAGATGGCGCTGTAGACATCGCTGGAGATCTGGCTGAAGATCCAGCTCTTGGCCTGGGGCAGGATCTTGTCGACGTAATTGTTAAGCAACGCCTTTTGGTTAGCGAACATCTCCTTTAACGAGTGTTCCATGCGCAGGCAGAGATCGAGCGGAGTAACACAGGGATTTTCCAGGGCAATCGAGGTAAGCATCGCCCGGTCGCCGCCCTCCTGACTCAGTTTCTGGATATTGGCGGCGTATTCATTGATCTGAAAATGTTCGGTGGTTTCAAAGATGTTTTGCACAAACCGAGGGTCGAGGCCAAATGTACCTTCGGAAGGTTTACTGTATTCAAATTCATCAAGAATGGTGCGGGCCATATTATTGTCGACACCGCTATCACTGCGTCCGGCATAGATCAGCGCCTTCTGCAACAAGTTGAGGTTGGGGTTCTGTTTCGAGGCGTTAAGGCGCGACATGACCGCGACCAGACTGAGCAGCTCAATCGCATGGGGGGCAACATGGGCCTGGTGGCGGCGCTCTTTATGCCATTGCCGCTTTTCGTTGGAGTAGGTATTTTGATAAATAAGCTCCTCATCCTTAAAATCGACCGAGAGCGGCATCTCGATAAAAGTCGTGCGGCTGCGCAGGGCTTCGAAGGTGCGGTTTTCGATGAACATGCTGTATTCATGAAAGTTGGTATGGCCGATGATAACCCCGTTAAACGGGATCGGAGGTTGGCCTTCGGGTTTGAAGAAACGATCCTGAGTAGCAAAGAGCAGTTCATAGAGAAAACGGTCGGTCAATTTAAGAATCTCGTGAATCTCGACCAGGCCGTTGGCCCCGGCACAGAGTTCACCCTTATAATCATGAACCAGAGGATGCGATTCACTACCAAAACGGGGCAGAAGACTGTAATCGATATTACCAACCAGGGAACCCGCCTCCTGACTCTTCTCGTCACGCGGGGTATATGAGCCAATCCCGGTTTTACTGCGCGTGTCGTAAAACATTCGCTTAACTTTGAGATAGGGCATAAGTTCACGCAGCGAGAGTCCCTTGGTGCGCATAAAATTTTGCAGAATGAACTCACTATAGGGAGAGATGCGGCCATCGATTTGAACTTTAAAATCGTTATCGTAATGGGGATGACGATGGAGAAACTCCTCTAAGGCGGTCTGGTTGAACCCCTTCTCCAGGGCGTCGGCAAAGACCGGGCGAAACTCGTCGGGAAGGGTCTGTAAAGGACGCTCAAAGAGGGGGGATTGCAGGTAATGAATACCGTTCTCTTCGAAGAGGGCGCGGTCGAAGAGATTTTCATCAAGGGTCGGCAACAACAAAGTGTAGGTCTTACCCTCTTCGCTCCGGGAGTAGTTGTAGAGCCCAAGCTTGATAGCATCCATCGAGCGCGATTTAGCCGAGCCCGGCGGGCCTAAGAGAACCCACAAACGTTTCCAGACCTCGCCACCACGGGCCGCATTATCGAATTTTTCGACCATGTTCTCTTTCGCCTTTTGTTGACCAAAGACGGCAAAGGGGCCGACGATCTCGGGGGCTTCAAAGAACTGGTGTTGAATGATTCTTTATCTCACCGCCTATTTTACG
>JAYEGS010000120.1:0-16986 GCA_034659215.1 Pseudomonadota bacterium
CGGAAAGTACCGTAAGCGTTGATTTAACCGTTGAAGCCATTAAAAACGGGCCTGAGTATGATACTTCGGCTCCGGTGAACCGTGAGTATGAATCACGGTTATACGACTTCTACGGTCGCCCGAAATACTGGGATTAGGATTTTACGACCATAAATATCAAAGGCAGATGGCTATAAGAAAGAGAATATTTGCCTTATCAAATACCATTGAAACAGCAGCAGAGCGTGGATGAAAAATCCAAAATAAAGGAAACCAAGGGAGGGAGATAAAATGCCAAAAGGAGACAGAACAGGCCCAAGAGGCCAGGGACCGGAAACAGGTAAAGGGATGAAAGGAAAAGGACAAGGCAAAGGCGAAGGTGGGCGAGGAGGTGGTTTTGCAAAAGGCTCAGCGGGTTATTGCGTCTGCCCCAACTGCGGTGAAAAGACAGCCCATCAACAAGGTACTCCATGTTATGAGCAGAAATGTTCCAAGTGCGGAGCGATCATGACACGGGAATAGCCGATTTTCCGGGTCAGACCCTTAAAAGGGGATAGTTATGACGCTCGAAATCAAGACCCTACAAATCAAAGAAGAGGCAGCGGGTAAGATTGTCTATGTAGCAGTTAGCGGCAAACTGGAGAAGGAAGACTACGAAATTCTGGTGCCTGAAATGGAACGGGTTATAGAGCAGCACTGCAAAATCAGGCTGTTGCTTGAATTGCTGGATTTCCACGGCTGGAGCGTAGGCGCAGCATGGGAAGATACCAAGTTTGGCGTCAAACATTTCAACGACATTGAACGGATGGCGATTGTGGGTGAAAATAAATGGGAAAAAGGAATAGCCATTTTTGCCAAACCATTTACGACGGCTAAAGTTCGCTATTTTGATATTGCCAAACGGGATGAGGCAGAGCGCTGGTTAAAGGAGGATCTCTTAAGCCGATGATCCGAGTAACTGCCGGTAATCGAGAGGGGGGGGGAGATATTCCTCCTCCCCAGGGAACCTGCGCCTGCCCCTTGGGGAATTCAAAGATTTGACGAGAACAACATGGAACAACTAATTAATGGACAAAGAGACAGGGAAGCTATTGACAGGGGATATACTCCAAGCGTATCTCTGGGATAAGGATACCGATTTTCTCAGCAAAGATCCTGTTACTCAAGAGAAGAATGAACTGACTCATGACCTGGGAAAGGTCTTGCTGTAAGATTGCACCAAACAGTCAATGGACACGACACTATGAAATCATCAACAGAGAAAGATTACGGCCATATATCAGGACAGCTGCTCAAGCACTATTTGCTGATACTCTCCATATCATTCTGTATCTATTTTTTGTGTGTTCCCATACCGCTTAGCATATCCGGGGAAAGCGAAGAAGCAGCAGCGCAAGATACAAGAGAGACAGCTGTTCTCTCTGCCTCAAATGAAACTGTTACCAAACACACCTTACAAAGCACCACCACAACATTTGTTTACTCGGCCACTGCCGCTTCCCTCACTGTTAAAGGTGAAGACAGAGAACCAACCAGTAGAATTTTCTATATTTACTATGCTGCTGATGACCAGTCATCCGAGACTCAACGACCGGTCACCTTTGTTTTTAACGGTGGTCCCGGTGCCGCATCGGCTTACCTGCATATGGGAGCCCTGGGACCAAAACGAATTCTGTTCGGTAAAAAAGGTAAAGTGCTGCCAACGCCGGTGCGACTGCAGGATAATCCAAAGAGTTGGCTTAAATTTACAGACCTGATCTTTATTGATCCTGTCGGTACTGGCTACAGCCGCATAATCCCGGAAAATAATGGTAAGAACAAAAAGGAAAACCCGAAAAACTCAAAAAATATCACAGAAAAAAAACGAGCTTGGGGCGTGGAGGAAGATGCCAACAGCATGGCTCATTTTATTCGCGCTTTTTTGACACAGGAACAGCGCTGGCGCTCTCCTGTTTTCCTGGTTGGCGAGAGTTATGGCGGTTTTAGAATTGCCCGGCTTTCAAACCTGTTGCAATCCGATTACGGTATAGCACCCAGAGGTTTGGTGCTTATTTCACCGGTGCTTGATTTCAGCCTGCTTTGGGGAGGCTCTCACAGTCTCTGGCCGTGGGTGGCCCTGTTGCCAAGCTATACGGCAGTGGCTGCAATCCATGAACAGAGTGCTGAAATCAGCTATCAGCCAGATAAACCGCGTGCATCTCTGGCCAGGGTAGAAGAGCTCGCACTTTCCAACTATCTAACCGGACTGGCTCGTGGTGATCTGAAAGATGAATGGCTCAAGACAACAAGCCGTTTAACAGGGATCAATATCCGAATTCTACAACGCAGTAACGGACGCATTCCTCCGGCACGTTTTGCAAAAGCTCTCTTGTCTGACCAGCGCCGTCTGGTGAGTTTATACGATGGCTCCATTACTCTGATTGATTCCGAACCTGCCCGACAGGAGCTTGCAGGTGGCGATTCGTACCTTGAACGGCTCAATATTCCCGTAACTGCGGCATTTAACAGCTATATTTCCGAAGAACTACAGTTTAAGACTGAGTTGCCCTACCTGCTGTTAAATGATGACGTCTTTAAATCCTGGAACTGGCGTTCCGGAATTCAGGGGTCACAGGGCTTTGTCGGTACGACAACAGATCTGAAAAAGGCGATGAGTCGTAATCCTCAGATGCAAGTATTGATCATGCACGGTGTCTTTGATCTGGTAACACCTTACTTCTCCTCCGCTATCACCATCAGGCAAATGTCTCTTGACACAGCGATTCGCGACAACATCCAACTCAAGGTATATCATGGCGGCCACATGCCCTACCTGCACCAGAAAGCGTTTGAAGCTATGTTTAAAGATGGATCCTTATTTTATAAACTAGAGAAGTAAAAAAAAAGGACTCAAGGCGTATTTACTTAATGAATTACCATAAAAAATTATGAAATGGATAAAGTGGCTACCGTGGAAATTGGTTGTTCGTTATACTGCTCGGGCACATGGATTTCTTGATCCGATTGCCCTGCTCGGCCGTCTGCACCATTTTGCTCAGCCATCTGAGATAAACGAACCCATTGAACTCCTGCGGGCTGGTGTAGTTCTCCATGCCCGAGGGTTTATTAACAGCCGGGTCATTCAGCACAATCTGGACTGGGTCTGGCCTTTCTGGGTGGAGAAACAGTTTGACCCGGAAGATAACGCCTTTATTCCCAGAGCCTTTTCTCTCACCCATATTAATCTGACTCACCGTAATTGGACGGCTATCGGTATCCCTGATTGTGAGGAATTTCCCATTGTTGATCCCCGGGGTTTGCTGACGCCGTTTCTTGATCAATGGTCGCTGGACTCGTGGATTATAACTAAAGACGGGCGGTCACTGTTGCCCTCACGTTCGTCTTCTCGTTGCCGCCGCCATTTTCTGAGTTTTGAACATGGCCTTGGTGTTACAACAATTATCAAGGATAATGATCTTTTTCTTTCTCTCCATGCCCATGTTGAGAGCAAGGACGGCCGGGCCTGTTGCCGACTCCAAATTGAAGCCCACAGCGATTCGGGCGGCTGGGTAGCGGTTGCTCTTCGGCCTTACAATCCCGAAGGAGTGAGTTTTATTAACGAGATAGCCCTGGCGAAAAATCGTAAAAGCTGGCGCATCGACGGACATCCAGCCGTCCGGTTCAGTGACGTTGTTAATCATCATCAGGTATCCCGATATAGGGACGGTGATGTTTTTCTTAAGCTCCATGACCTGAAGGATACAATGACGACCAGGTGCAGTGTGGGTATGGCCACGGCTGCCGCACTTTTCGACCTTTCCCCTTCGCAAAACAGAAAAATTACTGTTGATATACCACTTGAGCAAAAAATGACTCCAGCTTCGAGGCCATCCTGGCCTGAAGCGCTGGCAGGAAGATGCAAATTACAGATTCCGGATTCCCGGTTTCAGTTTTTATATGAGGCTGCCCAACGGACCTTGATCCTCCACTCTCCCGGGGATGTTTATCCCGGCCCTTATACCTATAAACGATTTTGGTTCCGGGATGCGGCCTTTATTATTCATGGTCTACTCTGTAGTGGTTTTTTTGAAAGGGCTGAACGGGTCATTGATCTTTTCCCGGGAAGGCAGAAAGCAGGATATTTTCATTCTCAAGAAGGGGAATGGGATGCTAACGGTGAAGTTCTCTGGATCATGCAGCGATTTTGTGAACTCAGTAACAAACCGCCAAAAAACAGTTGGAAAAAGGCAATCCTGAAAGGCGGCCGCTGGATTTGTGAAAAACGGCTAAAAAAGGAACACGACTCATTGCATGCCGGACTCATGCCTTCCGGATTTTCCGCAGAACATCTTGGACCTAATGACTATTACTACTGGGATGATTTCTGGTCCATCGCTGGATTACAGGCAGCCGCCAAACTGATGGATACTTTTGGCGACAACCAGGCCGCGGCCTTGTTTCGACAGGAAAGTAACGATTTTTCGGGAGATGTGGATATCAGTTTACAAAAGGTCGTTGAGCGGATCAGCAGACCCGCAATTCCCGCCTCACCATACCGACGGCTGGATGCCGGCGCCATAGGATCCCTGGCCGTTGGTTATCCTCTCAATCTTTGGTCGCCGGATGATCACCGTCTGCTTGATACAGCTGATTTTCTGATTGACAACTGTTTTGTCTATGGCGGTTTTTTTCAAGATATGATTCATTCAGGTATCAACGCTTATCTGACCCTGCATATTGCCCAGGTTCTGCTGCGCGCCGGTGACTCGCGTTATTTTCAACTCATGGAGGCAGTTGCACGGCTGGCAAGTCCGACCGGACAGTGGCCCGAGGCAATTCATCCCCGTACCCTCGGGGGCTGCATGGGGGATGGTCAGCATGTCTGGGCGGCTGCGGAGTGGATTCTGATGGTGCGCAACTGTTTTGTACGTGAGGAAGACAATCAATTGATCATGGCAAGCGGAATTCCTCTATCCTGGTTACATAGCAGAGGTGAAGATGAACATAAACTTTCATTTGGCCCGGCCTCGACAACCTTTGGCATGGTGTCGATATCTATTACTGTTAAGTCGGCCTCATCCGGGGATAAGAAAAAAATTGTGGTCAGCTGGCATGGAGAATGGTATGGGCAGCAGCCGCAAATTATAGTTCAGTTATCCGGCCTGACCCATGTTGCTGAAAAGCATCAAAACAGTCTGGTGATTAATGAGGAGAATTGTAAATGAACATTATGATGATGACCAACACCTTTACCCCGCATGTCGGTGGGGTTGCTCGCTCAGTTGAACACTTCACCGCCGAATACCGCAAACGGGGGCATCAGGTGCTGATCGTTGCTCCGGTCTTTGACAAGATGCCTGAAGAAGAAAATAACGTTGTTCGCATTCATGCCATTCAACATTTTAACGGCAGCGATTTTTCCGTTGTTCTACCGGCCTCCGGTCTTCTTGACACAGCCATTGATAGGTTTAATCCCGATATAATCCATTCACATCATCCGTTTCTACTGGGTCTGACTGCCCTGCGTCTCGCAGGTAGACACAAGCTGCCGCTTGTTTTTACCCATCACACCATGTATGAACAATACACCCACTATGTACCTGGGGATTCCAAAAGATTGAAAAAGTTTGTCAGTAACCTGGCAACGAATTACGCAAATCTTTGTAACCAGGTTATTGCGCCTAGTGAAAGCATAAAAGAAATTCTTGTGGAGCGCGGGGTTACGACAAAGATAAACGTCGTTCCAACTGGTGTGCAGATCGATAATTTTAAACAGGGGAGCGGCACCGGGATGCGTATGGTTCTGAATATTCCGCCGGATGCTTTTGCGGTCGGGCATCTCGGCAGGCTTGCGCCTGAAAAAAATCTGGAATTCCTCACTGAATCAGTTGCCCTGTTTTTAAAAAAGAACCCAAAGGCCCATTTTCTCCTCGTCGGCACCGGGCCATCCCTGCAAACAATAGAAAAAGTTTTTGATCGGGAAGGCCTGCATAAACGCTTTCATTATATCGGCCTTCTTGAACAGCCTTTACTGGCCGGAGCATACCGGGCCATGGATGTGTTTGCTTTCGCGTCAAAAAGTGAAACCCAGGGTATGGTGGTTACCGAGGCCATGGCAGCGGGTGTCCCTGTTGTTGCCCTTGATGCGCCGGGGGTTCGCGAGGTGATTACCGATGATGTCAACGGCAGGCTGCTTTTCTCCGAAACAACCGCTGATTTTTCCTCGGCACTTGAGAAGATGGCTGCTCTTTCCTCTGAAGAGCTACAGAATCTCAAACGGGAAGCCCTTAAGACGGCTGACCTTTTTTCTCTTTCGCACAGCGCAGAAAAGGCATTGCTTCTGTATGAGGAACTTGAAAAACAGGATTTTATTAAAGAGGAAAAGGAATATCAACAATTGGAACCGATACTCAGCGTAATCAGGAGCGAATGGGATATTGTAAAAAATATCGTAGACGCGGCAGGGGCAGCTTTGGATTTCCACGACAAAAAGTCATAATTTATGATTACTCGTTTAGCGGTTTTTTTACGGAAAATACGGATCTTTTTCAGTCGTAGCGAGTGGGCGGTACGTCTACTCGATCTGGCAGCTTCCGAGGAAACAGCCACAGAGCCCGGCCTGATCCTGATCCAGATCGACGGTCTTTCCCATACTCAACTGAACCGGGCTCTGCGAGCCGGCAGGCTTCCTTTTGTAAACAAGCTTTTACAAAAACAACACTACCACCAACATATTCTTTACTACTTTTTCAGGACGATATCCTCTTGCCCGCATTGATCATATGTTTATTGACAATACAATTGAGGTGCTTGGTGTAGAGGTACCGGATACTGAACTGTCTGTCGTTGCCTCGGATCACAGACCGTTGATTGTTGATTTAAAAATCAAGAGACAAGTATAAAGTAGAGGATAGGCTTCAGCGGTTCGACAATCAATGATGCGAAAAAAACAAAAATTGCTCTTTTTGATCTGACCGGTTGTTCGGGATGCGAGGTAAATTTGCTCCGGCTTGGCTCGGACTTTTTTGATCTGGCTCAGGATTTTGAAATCACTAATTGGCGAATGTTACAGACGGATAAAACTGCCGATTACGATGTTGTATTTGTGGGGGGCTATGCCTGCAACGATGAATAGGTTGAACTTTTGAAACAGGCCAGAGAAACCTGTGCTCTCGTTGTGGTGGTTGCAAGTTAGTCTTGTTGCATGGATCGTCGCAATTAGCTGGCTGATACTGGGAGGGACTTTGTTCCTGATACGACGTCGAAATCATGAAACTGGTGTGCACTGTTGATGGTGTTTATTGTGGAATTTTCTACAGTAAAATGAATAGGAAACGAATATGCCTTATGAAAAATTGAATGATCTGCCCGAACCAGTCAAACATGTATTGCCAAAACATGCACAGGAAATTTATCAGGCAGCCTTCAACAGCGCCTGGGGTGAATATAAAGAGGTAAAGGACAGAAAAGGTGATGACTCACGTGAAGCGGTTGCCCACAAAGTTGCCTGGTCAGCAGTAAAACAAACGTATAAAAAAGAAGGTGACAACTGGAAACGCAAGTGATCTTAATTATATTCAATCTAAAAGGAGTAAATAAATGTTAACAGTTGATTTAATGGAAAAAGAGGGTATCGCTCTTTTGCGACCGGAAGGCGCATTAACCGAAGAAGATTTCAAATATGCTGCCAGAATCATTGATTCATATATTGAAAATTCCGGGAAATTAAACGGTATTATAATTAATGTCAGATCGTTTCCCGGCTGGGCTTCATTTTCTGCATTGACCAAGCATTTGAGCTTTATCAAAGAACACCATAAAAAAGTATCCCGGGTTGCTTTTTCGACCGATTCTCCATTGCTGGAATTTGCCGAGCCTATTGCTCGTCATTTTGTTGATGCCGAGATCAAACATTTTTCTTTTAATGAGCTTAATAATGCAATTGAATGGGCATCAGAAGCTTAAATCTGTAAAAATTATAAACATACTATAAACCTTTCAAAAGTTGGGAATTGTTGTTGCAGCCGTCTATTTGACTGGCCTTGTTTTACGTAAGCAGAAGCATTTTCTGGGAATGGGTATCGATTCTTTTGTGGTGTTGCTTCTATACACTGTCAGTTTGTGTATCCTGCATCATTTAAAGTGAGAAATAAAATGTCAAATAAAGTGAACAATGAAAAGTCAAAGTCTGCGAAACTTAAACGTTCCATCACACTTCCTTTCTTGATCCTGTATGGGGTGGGAACTATGGTTGGGGGAGGTTTCTATGCACTTATAGGCAAAGTTGCCGGTGAAGCCGGACTGTTTGCCCCTATTGCTTTTTTATGCGCCGGACTGCTGGCTTTTATTAGTGCAACTTCTTTTGCTGAGCTTTCCTCACGCCTACCTTTTAGCGCAGGTGAAGCACGTTATGTAAAGGAAGGATTTCACAGTAATAAGTTCTCTATTACTGTCGGCTGGTTGGTGATCTTTACCGGTATCATTTCGGCGGCGACGCTGGCAGTGGCCAGCATCGGTTTCCTGCAGGATCTTATCCCGGTGCCGGAGAAACTGTCCATCGGGCTTCTGGTGCTGGCAATGGGGCTTGTGGCCGGTTGGGGAATTGGTAAATCCGTTGGCCTGGTAACCACTATTACGATCATCGAGGTCGGGGCGCTGTTTTACGTTGTTTTTATTGCCGGTGATAGTCTGGGGCAACTGCCCCAGCGCTGGCATGAAGTGTTAGCGCCTACCAGCGGTATTGCCTGGCTGGGCATTTTCTCTGGTGCGTTTCTCGGCTTCTATGCTTTTCTCGGTTTCGAAGATATGGTCAATATGGCTGAGGAAGTGAAAGACGTACGCCGCAACCTGCCCATCGCTATTCTGGTCAGCATCGTCCTGACGACGTTGATATATGTGGTTGTCGTTCTGGTGGCTATTTTGACAGTATCTCCGGAGACACTCGCAAGTAGTAATACACCTATCGCAGAAATCGTCCGTGGCCACGGTTGGTTCTCTGTTTCCGGTCTTGGAATTGTCAGTATCCTGACCGGACTTAATGGTGCACTGGTACAGATTATCATGGCGGCTCGCGTAGCCTACGGAATGGCTAAACGTAATCAGGCCCCTGGCTGGCTGGGCGTAATTTCCTCCAAGACACAAACGCCACTTCGGGCTACCGCCATCATGAGCGGAGTGGTTCTACTGCTGGCGTTATTTTTCCCCATGACCAGCCTTGCTAAAGCCACCAGTAGCGTTATCTTGGTGGTATTCGCTATCGTAAATCTAGCGTTATGGCTGATTAAGGGAGATAAAAACAGAGTAGATGAACACGGCATCCGTTTTCCACGATGGCTGTCACTGCTCGGATTCCTGACCTGTGTCAGTGTCTTGCTATTTCAGGCTTGGCAGATAGTCTGTGCCGGATGATTGGGAGGAGAACCCTCGAGCCTCCTATTCTTCACTGTTTGAGCCAGTCCTCTCCCATGAACTATCTTGCACATAACCAGTAAAACCCGAATCCAGGAATCACCAGGCTGTTTTTGAAAACATCCGGACTTTCTCCGCGGTACAGGTCCACCAGAGGTCGGTGTTGTGCCTCCCGGTTTCCCAGACCTTCGAGGTTGAGGTGCTGGGGTTCGTTGCAGAAATTGGCCACCACCAGGACCTGTTCGCACGGTTTTTGCTGGGGGTAACGGCCAAAGACGAACAGATGCGGATTCTCGACCTCGATCAGTTCGCGATTGTTGAAATCGGCGAAGACCTCGATCTCTTTGCGGACCGCAATCATCCTCTTTAACTCACTGAAAATTTCATATTCGACGGTTCCAGGCATCTTCCTACGTTCTGCTTTATCCCAGTCGATCGATGGTCGGTGTACCCAGCGGGTGTCCCCCTTTTTGTAGGGATCATCCTTATAGGAGTCGTCATTCAAGGTGCCGATTTCATCCCCATAGTAGAGTAGCGGGATGCCGCCGAACGACAGAATCATGCTGTGCAGCAGCAGGATGAGCTTAATCGAGTCATCTCTCGCTTGGTTGTCCCCAGTTTTAAGCGCATGCTCCAACCCGACGAGCGAGGCGAGAGAACCGGAAATCCTTGTGTCACCGGTCTTGGCGTTCTGCCCGAAGGGCAGGCCGCGAGCGTGAGAGTTTTCATATTTACCAGTGAAGTAATCGACTAGAAATTTCCGGTGCCGGGTTGGTTCGTAGTCACAAAGAAGAATGTCCCGGTCATCAAATCCCAGTCCGATATCATCGTGACAGCGGACGTAGTTGAGCCAGGTAGCCCGTTCCAGTTTAATCGGCAGGCTTTTGATTCCCTGATTCAGCAGACGCGCATTTTTGGTCGCCACAGCGTCCCAGAGTAGTGCCATAAAGGTGGCATTGTAGGCGATTTCACACTCTTTGGCGATGACCGCATCTTCACCAAAATATTTGACCATTTCCACCGGTGCGACAATCGCCTCGGCGATAAAGAGCACCCCCGGTGCGGTGACTTGGCAACAGTCCTTCAGAAGTTGCAAAATCAGGTGGGCTTCGCGCTCGTTCTGGCAGGTACTGCCGATTTTTTTCCACAGAAATGCGACTGCGTCCAGTCGCAAAATATCAGCTCCCTGATTGGCCCAGAAGAGGATAATGTTGAGCATCTCGATAAAAACCGCCGGATTGCTGTAGTTGAGATCCCACTGGAAATCGTTGAAGACGGACATCACCCAGCGTCCCATCTCTTCGTCCCAGGTGAAATTGCCCGGCGCGGTCTCCGGAAAGACTTCCGGCATGCTCTGCTCAAACATATCCGGGATATTGCGAGTTTCGAAGCTGTAGTAATAGTCCTGATATTTTTTCTCTCCGGCCTTGGCGCAAGTTGCCCAGTAATGTTTGTTGGAGGTGTGGTTGACGACGACATCGAGGACCAGCAGGATGTCACGTTTCCGCATCTCATCGGCCAACTGCTGGACATCCTCCAGGGTGCCGACTTCCGGGTTAATCTCACGAAAATCGCTGACCGCATAGCCGCCGTCGCTGCTCCCCTCCGGACAACGCAAAATCGGCATCACATGCACCAGGTTGATGCCCAGTTCCTGGAAATAGTGCAATCGTTCCTGCAAGCCTGGCAGGTCGTCGGCAAATCCCTTGCAGTAGAGGGCCATCCCGACCCACTGCTGACTGAGAAACCAGTTGTAATCCTTTTCCCGGGCGAGATCGAGTTGACGCAGTTTTTCCGGCCGTTTGATATATTGCTGGGCCATGGTTTCGACCAGCTGTTGAGCTTGGTCGGCAAAATCGTCCCGATCGCCGTAGAGCCGTTGAAATAGCGAATGAATACCGTAAAAATTTGCTCCCAGGCGGGTATAGAAATGCCGCAAATCCTGTTCAGAAATTTCCGGTTTGATGCGGTTGAGAATGTCATTTAGAAGGGTATGGGAAACCTGTTCATACATAAGCTGCCTTAAAAATCGGTATTTGAGGTTTTGTATTGTCCGGCTTAATCATTTTTCCTGGAAAGAGAAGCAATAAATTCCTGATAGAAAGCCGGGTCGGTCGTGGTTGCGCCGCGCAAACCTATGACCTTGCTAGCGAATTGCTGAGCGTGGTAAAGGGTTGCATCAAGCGGCCAGCCGGCCCGCAGTCCGTGAATATAGACCGCGCTGAAGGCATCGCCGGCGCCGACGGTATCGACCAGGTGTTGAGCTTTTTTGGGAATCAATGAATGAAATTCGCCGGCGGCGGTTCTGATCAAGGTGCCTTGTTCACCCCGGGTAACAATCAGCTGTTCCAGCCCGCAGGTCGCCTGCAGTTCTGCCATCTGCCGGCAGATATCGGTCGAGGCCTCTCCGAGCAGGCGCAACTCCTCCTGATTCATTTTTACCCAGTAGGCACTTTTTAGCCACTCGAAGACCTCATCCCGTTGCCACCAGGGGGGGCGCAGGTTGACATCGAGAAAAATTCTCAAATCAGCTCTCTGAGCGATTTTGAGTAAAGTATTACGGGATATCCGGTTTCGCAGGCAAAGGGTACCATGATAGAGAATTCCGGCCGCGAGTGGTTCGCGCAGCGGTTCTGCAGAGATAAAGTCATAGGCGCTATTGGCAACGATGTCGTAGCTGGGCTCGCCGTCAGTGATCGTTACTTCAACTCGACCGGTCGGGTGTTCCGCATCGATTTGAACTGCTGTGGTACTCATTCCCCAGTTGCGCATCGCCTGCAGGATCCTGTCACCGTGATCATCTTTTCCGACCCGAGAAATGAATTGGGGTTGATCGTCCAGAGCCTGCAGATGCCAGGCAACATTGAACGGAGCGCCGCCGAGAACCTGTTCCCCGGTCGGAAAACAGTCGAACAGGACTTCACCAAAGACATAGAGTTCGGCTTGATCATTCATGGTAATTTCAGTTTTTCTAAGATCTTGGGGGCGAAATAAGCCACCCCCTGCAAAACCCCGGCGCTGTAATTGCCGCCGAGCCGAAAGTTTTTTTGCTGTGCCAGATAGAGGGCTTCCAAGTGACCGTTCTGTTCGGCCAGCTCTAGTGCCTGTTTTTTGACTTCAGCTTCGGCATTGGCTACCAGAATCGAACGGATCGAGCTGCCTAGAACTGGCAGATCATTGCCGCTGTCACCGGCAAACAGGACCTCGTGATGTCCGTATTCCAAATACTGTTGCAGAAATTCAATGCCGTGCAGCTTGGTTGCGTTGCGCGGCAGCACATCGAGCAGGCCAATCTGCTCCAGCTCTTCGATACTCCAGATCAAGCTGGCAGCCACACCCAGTTGCGTCAGATGATCTTCAACTTGTTTAAGAATGTTTTCCCGATCTGCATTCAGAGGCAGGTAATAACTCAGCTTGAAGTCGTTCTGCTTGCTCTGCTCCTGCAGGGTCAGTTGCGGGAATCTGGTGAGTTCCTGTTGCAGTTGGCTATGGTTTTTCCCCCGCCAATCTGTGGCGATCTGCTTTTGCCAGGGGAGCAATTCAGTCCATTCTCCCGGAACTCGCCGGTAGATTTTTGTGCCGACGTCCGTAATGGTGTAGTCGGGTTCGGGAAGATTGTAGTCGGCAATCGCCTGTTCGACTAATTGCAGATGGCGCCCGGTAACGTAAACCAGTTTGACCTCAGGCAAAGCGCAGAGTTGGCTAAACCGCTTACGGGCATCCGGGGGTTCCGGTTGGCGACCGTTAGGGATAATCGTTCGATCCATGTCGGTACAAAGGAGTAATCTATTTGTCATTGGTCTGTTCGGCTTCCCGCGGATCTTTGCAGCTGCCGAAAAAATCGTAATGCTCAAGTGCTTCAAGGATTCCAGCAGCGTGCGGTTGCCGGGAAAAGTAGATCCGTTCGATATCGACCAGTTGCGAAAACTCTTCATGGTGCCGGTTGGCAACTACCGTCGCCAGGGTATTGCCGCGCATCATGTCCTCGTCGGCCCCTGATCCACCCGCAACAAAGACGGCTTCCAGTGGGATATTCAGCTGCTCGACCACATAGCGTAAAGCCATCCCTTTGGTGGCCCGCAGGGGGAGGATGTCGAGAAACTGTCCAAAGGCAGTTTGCGCAAACACAGTCTGTTCTTCCCGGTGCAGTAACTGTTTGATCTCTTCGACGTCGACCTGTTCGGGGTCAATATAATAACTCAATTTAAAACGACTCTGTTCGGTATTGGGTTGAACTTTCAGGCCGACGACGTCGGCCAGAAGCTTTTTTACAGTGCGCGGCGACCACTGATAATCAATGTGCCGTGTCCAGGCTGTGTCAGCGTTCAACTTCGGGGCATGACAGATCTCGGTGCCGCTACTGGTGATCAGCACATCCGGTTCCGGAATCTTATGTTTTTTCATCAACTTTAAAGCTGAATCGAGCCGTCTTCCGGTAGCAATGATAAAATAGCTGTTTTTGCGCTGTTGTCGGAGGAGTTCAACCAATTTATTGAGTGACGGATCGTCGCCGATCAGATTCTGGTCGAGATCGCTGACAAGCGCCCGCTCTCGGTAGAGGCCGGGACGCCGTTTGACCGGTTTGCGCAGCAATCGTTCTGAGCGTTCGGCGATCGGTTTGATGATTTTTAAATAGCGCTTTGCATGCGCTTCCCAGGAATAGTTTTCCCGAACACCGTACAAACCCTGAGCTGAATATCTCTGCCACAAATCGTGATCTTCGAGCAGTTTCAAGAGGGCGTTGGTGATGGTTTCAGGTTCCAGCGGATCAATCAGAAAACCGTTCTTGCAGTTACTTATAATTTCTTGTGGTCCGCCATCTTCAGTAGCGACGATCGGCAGGCCGCAGGCGGCCGCCTCAATCAGGGTTAAACCGAAAGGTTCTGTCAGTGCCGGGTTGACGAAGATGCCGCCGGAGGCTGCCGCAATCCGGTAAATCAGCGGTACCTGATTACGCTGATGATGTTTTGGTAAAGTCACCTTTCCGTAAAGATCGTACCGGTCGATAGCGACCAGCAGTTCATGGAAGATCTCTTGGGCTCCTTCTTCGAGATCATCAATGTCGTCACGGTTGCCGGCGATAATCAGCAGGTTAGCCACCTTTTGGAGTTGGGATGATTGACCGAAAGCTTCAATCAGAGCGCCGATATTTTTTCGTCGATCCGGTCGCGACAAGGCCAGAATGATCGGTTTGTCGGGGTCTTTCAGGTGGCAGGTAAGCTCTTTGAACAGGGGATTCTGTAATTCATTTCCTGTGGGCGGCGCGAATTGTTTAAGGTTTGTGCCTGGCGGCACCACTCGCATCTGTTCCGGTTGATAGTGGTCATAAAGCTCATATTGTTCTTTAATCTCCTGATGGGTGCTGGTGATCACCCGTTCTGCGGTTGCCAGAGTCAGTTCTTCCGCTTCAATCCGTCGGCTCATATTGAAGCGGGTTTCGATCTCCTGGGCTTTCAGCCCGCTCGCCATGAGCCGGCTGCGCTTGACGCGACCGAGGGAATGGCCGGTATGAATCAGGGGAATTCCCTGCAGACTGGCCAGGTGTGAGCCAACGTAACCGGCATCGGCGTAATGGCTGTGAATAATGTCGGGAAAAGAGTCGTTGTCGCGAAAAAATCCGGCCAGGTTGTCGGTGAAAAAATCGAGATGATCCCAGAGTTCTTCCTTGCCCAGATATTCTTCGGGGCCGGAGTCAATCCGTACTATTCGAAGATTGTCGGTGAGTATTTCTATCGGCTTGGCATAGTCTGGTGAGACATTTTTATCAATCACGCGCTGGGTGATCAGGTCGACCTTAGCGATGCCTGGCTGCCGGGCTAACGCTTGGGCGAGTTCAACCACGTAAAGTGTTTGTCCGCCTGTATCTGCATCGCGGCCCAGTTCAAGGTTGCGTCCCCGAATCAGGCCGTGAATGCTTAACATGGCGATGTAGAGTCCCTTTGCTGTTTGTGCCATTACATTAATTTACCTTGTTGCGAAGGTTTTTTGAAGATTTTTTAATATCCCGGGAATCGTAGAGTGTCGTCCCCGGATATTTTTCGACTTCACTGTAATGTTTGATAATACACTTTATTGGTAGTTTTGTCACTTGTTGATTTGAGTGATGCGGGGTAGAGTCAGGTTGAGAAGATTTAGACCCTTTTCCCGTTGCTGGGAAGTGGAGGAAAATCACCTGAGTAGAGGCTTTCGTCCATGGTTAAACCCTGTCGGCGGAAACGGCGTCAAGCGGACAGAGGCTGGCGGCGTGATGGACAAAAAGGGCAATCGCAACAAAATGACGCCCAAAGCAATCAACAGGGAAAAGGTCAGAAAAATAGCAAGTTCTAGTGATATTTTTTTTAGTTTATCGCCTCGTAAAAACAACCGCTCAATCCTGATGTTTTTCAGGCTCAGCGGCTTTCATTGTTTAAGAACTCTTCGGAACAAAGAGTTAAAATATCGACCAGGGTAAGATCGCCGATCAAGCGCTCCTGATCATCCAAGACGGGTATCTCTTTAATGTTTACCTTAAAATCATCCTCTCCTTGAAACTTTTCGTCGTAACTCATTCAACTCTTCGAGTAAATCCAAAGCCAGAGCCGCACCCGCCAGGTTGATTTGGAGGTCACGAATTAAACGCTGGGCGGTCTGTACTCGATGAATTTCCCGCAAGCCGAAACGCCACTGGTTGGGAGAGGATCCGGTCGGCACAAGCATACCTTCATCAATCATTTCCAGGATAAGATCCGTATTCCGGCTACAGAGATCACCTAATTCCTGGAGCGTGTAATTGGTATTTTCATCAAGCAGGATGGAGGTGTAAAGAGTCATTTGTTTTTTCATTTTTAGTACCTTACAGGTTGTTTTCTTGTTTTTTTAACAAGAAAACGTTCTGATAAGAGTTACTTATTTGCGCCCAACGGAAGTGCCCTTGGGGTGCGGGCCGATAAAGCTCGTTTGGGTTGCGGGATATATTCCCGCATTAGTATCCTTTCAGGAGCTGGCGGGGATCAATCGGCATGGTTTCCGCCATATTTCGATAGACCTCTTTTTCCTTATCCGTTTTCGCTTCCGGGATAACTATTTGCAGGGTGACGATCTGATCGCCGTTATGGCTGGTGCTGCAGAGACCACGACCTTTTAGACGCAACTTCTTGTCACTTTGAGAGCCCGCAGGGATATTTAATTTAACAGTTCCGCTCAAGGTAGGACACTCAACCGTAGCGCCCAGAGCGGCTTCCCAGGGGGTGATCGGCAGAGTCAGGTGAATATTACGTTTGTCAGCTCTGAAAAGGGGATTTTTCTCAAACGAGATTTCCAGATAAAGATCTCCGTGGGCAGCGCCACCGAGACCCGGCATGCCTTGGCCCTGAAGTCTTATCTTCTGGCCTTCAGTTACCCCTTTTGGAATGGTAACGGAAATGGAGTTATGACGGTTGATCAATTGTCCCTGATCATTGATTTCCGGTTTGGTCAGGGTAAATGTTCTTTTGGCGCCGTGCCACGCCTCTCCCAGAGTGATGATAATGCGGGCATGTTGGTCTTCGCCTTTGCTTGAAAATGTCCCGGTACGGTTCTGTCGAAATTGTCCGGAGCCAAAGAGTTGTGAAAAAAAGTCGCTGAAATCGGCCTGTTTCGCTC
>JAYEGS010000121.1:0-16936 GCA_034659215.1 Pseudomonadota bacterium
CGTGTAACCTCGCGGCTACCCGCACATGACTCGGGGCCATGATGGAGCGGTTTCTCCTTTCATGCAGGGCTCTTTCATCCCCTACTCTATGCCGGTTTATCCCGGCGTTTTCACAACGTCCCCTTTCTCCTTCCCTTTCTCCTTTCCGATTTCGTGTCCCCGATTTCGTTAAACAGCTTGGGAAATCAACCCCATTTTGTTGATTTTTATGCAGATTATGCATTTCAATTCCCGTCAGGGGCTTCCGATGATGATATTTTTAAATTCTGTTGTACCTGAACGGATAATGACTGTTCCATCGATAAATGAATTACCTGCCGGGGAGGCATTCAGATCATTTCCGAATCCGCCGCAGAAAAAGTAATGGGCATTTTGATCCAAAATTACAATATTGTCGGCATTGACCCGTTGATTCTGAATGAATTTGACAAATACTGGTTCAGCAGGATAATTTTCAGAAAAAGCCTCGATCAATGATTCCAATGACAGATAGCAATCGCCGCCTCCGGTGGTATCGACACAAGCCACATGCGGCGCATTGACAGTTTTTGGGTCAAATATCGCTTCCCCGCCCGGGTCGGTTTCGCTGGCATATTCAAATTCAAACAAATCACTGTAGCCATCCCCATCATAATCCGTATATTGATTGGCCGTGGTCAAATTGCCGAAATGGTATAGCTCCCAGTTGTCGTCAATACCGTCGTTATCGGTATCTCCAGATCCGCTATTTCCGATGGTAATCCGGCCGGCCGTAGTCGTGTGACTGACCGATTGGCTGCCATCGGCATTGGAAAAGGCCGATTTGGCATTGAGCAGCGCATTGGCGTTATCGGCGAAACCAAGAGTAAACACACCGTCGGCTGTGCCCATCGCCACCGATAGATTCACGTTCATGATCACGCCATTGGCATCGCTGATCGCTCCCAGGCCCGAATAAGCGATTACGGTCACCCCATTTTGTCCATTTTCAGTGAATTCCTGAAACCCTAACGTAAAGTTCTTACCCGTCACCAGCACCCCTTCACTAACAGCGGTCACATCGACCCCGTCGGGCAGAAAAAAGCGCGCATTGAATCCAGCATAATCTTCATCGCCGCCGGCCAGTGAAATTCTCAGCACACCGGTTTGGCCCGGCGCGACCGTCAATTCGCCCAGCACCAATTGCGGCGCGGCCTCAGCTTGTCCGCTCAAGTTACAAATCCCGCAAAAACACAGCACCATCACAATCCGAACCATCTGTTTCATAACGCCTCCATGTGATTGTCGATTGGGTAATTATTTTAAGCCTGGTTCCTTACATGCCGACTGCCATAGCATTGCCCTGAATACTCGCCCAGTCCTACCGCAACATCCACGATCGACGCCTGGTTAACCCCAAACGCTTGAAAGATCTGATGGCTGAGGCCGATGAGATTTTATCAATCATCGTGTCTTCCATCCAGACGGCGCGCAGAAATGGAGAACATGGAGCTGTCTTTAGATCGTTCATTCCGAAATCCGCATTTCGCATTCCGAAATCGGACTGTCCGGCGCTGGCGCAAGCTGCCAGCGAACCGACCGAAGGAGCGATGAATCAGGGAAGCATCACCAGAACCAGCAGCGGGTATTCGACATCGGTAGCCAAGTCTGTCGAAATTACGGTGTCCGAAGAATCATATCGCGTCTCCGAGATATCATATACGGCTGAAATTACGACCAGCAGCAATTCGTCATCGGTATCCAAATCGAATGAGAATGTTCCATCGGCACTCGTGCTATCCGTCACGGGACCCTCGGCGTTGTCTTCCCGAACCGACATCTTGTAACGCACGGCGCCGCTGATGGTTTTGATCGAATAATTGCCAGAAGCATCGGGCGAAGATGTCATCGTGGTTTGCACCGGTGTAGCGGTGTAGCTCAGTTGATAATCCCGCGGCGCCGATCCGGGCAGCGACATAAACACCTGATTCCACGCGTACTCACTGACAAACCAATCCGCCCAACCGCCGCCAGTCAGCGTACCGACACATTCAAATTCGGGGAAACCATAGAGAACGTTGTAAACATTAGTAGTGGGCAAATTTTTAATTTGATCCTTCGTGATGGCCCACCGAAACTCAGTGAGTGTTTTGTCGGTGTAGGGCTGGATCGCTCGTTCATTAGTGACCAATGCCATAATTTTCCAGCCGCCTTCAGTCTGCAGTTGATCGAGACCGTTGATGTCCAGCTTTAACGCACCATTGCTCTTGCTTGCCTCTCCCAATAGTTCAGTCGCTACACCGGCTTTTGTTTTGTAGACAAAGAGACGATGAAGTTCATCCTCCGTTTGATTTAGGCGGCAGCTCAGTTGATGATCAGCGTCCAGTCCGGAAGGCAACAGACTGGCTAAATACAGTTCTCCCGCCAGATCCTGAGTTAAATCCGTATAACTTCTGCTGCGGAAGAATTTTGCGTTATTATCAATTTTAAACATGTGCTTAGATGTTGCAATCTGTCCATACTGTCCCTGGTCCAGAGAATAACAATGGCCCTGGATAAAATCAGACATATAATCGCCCCACCAGGAAAACCCAGAACCTGCCGGGGCGCATTTGCTGACAGCTTCAATCGAAGATTCGCCGGCCAGCAAGCGAGTGTAAATGTCTTTGGGCACTGTATTCCCGCCGGTATTCACAAAATACTTAATCAAAGAGGACATACCATATCCATGATCCTGAACCTTGCTATGCCCCCCTGTTTTCGCCAAACCACTGAAAGAAGCCACGAAATTATTATCATCAAAATAGGGCGGCGAGTATCCCGCAGCGGCCGGAATCTCTTCAGACCAGGTGGAAGCCGCTTCAGCCAGCCAGAGCGATTCACCACTGGATACCGCTTTTATAAACCCATAGCGCGGATCGTACAGATTTTGAACCAGATGAAAAAACTCATGATATGCCGTGGACTTCGTTTGCGCAAAATCACTGAGCTCGCTGCTGTTGAAATTCAAATAGCCATAATTATCGCCCTGCTTGGAGGCGACAAAATTGCCGGAGGCGTCTTTGGACTTTCCTGTGAATTTATACACGCAGACCTTGATTGGCCATCTCGTGCGTTTGCTATAACTGAAACCATAGGTGTCTTTAAAGCTGGCATAGGCATCTTCCAGGGCCTGGCCCAGGTTTTCAATCTGTTCTATAGGGACGGTTTCGGGAAAATCAATATAGAAATGATCATTCGAGTAAATACCATAGTCGGTGATAAATCCGACATAATACGAAATCGTGTAGACGGACTTTTTGCTTGCCGAGTGGCTTTGAAACTTGGCTTGTGATTTAGCCGCAGCCTCAGAGACATTGCATATCAACGTTGTTTTCCAAAATCCTCCACCTTGAGATTCCGCAGGCATAATTTCATAACTTCGACGGATGCTTTCGCTGGATGTCGGCTGGCTAAGTTGTCCCAGAGCCATTTTCACATCTCCCGTTGTGCCCGAATCGACTTTAAAGGAAATTTCAATTGGCGCAGCAAAATCATCCGGGATCCCCTCGATGCGATACATCGGCGAAGCGCTGGTTTCAAAAGGGCGGTCGTAGTCATTTTTTTCGATCCAGATTTCGTAATCCGCAGCAAAAGAACCGGCAGGTATGGTCAGTAGCATGTCGTCCGTCTCAATCGTACCACCTGCAGGACCGATCGATTGACCGGCTATCACTTGCTTGTTGATATCGGCCTGTCCCAAAATTTGGGACCGAGTCAAATTGACATCCACCATATCCACGCGGCCATCGTCGTTTTGATCTGCCCGGGCCGGGTTGGGCGTGTCCAGGCCCGAGGCCATACGGTTGATGGTCACGACGTCGGAAACATCGATCCGACCATCGGCATTGGCATCACCCGGCATGCTGACGCCTAATGGAATAAACAACTTCGGCTCAGTCCAGGCCGATCGGTTTTGTGCCGAGTCGATCGCACAGACGCTCCAGTAAAAAGCAGTGCCGGGGGCCGGATCCAGTACAAAGCCAGGTTGTGTGGGGCTGATCTGCGGCCGCAGTCGGCTGCCCCACAGTGGAATTTGATTGTCCGGAGCCAGAATGTCGTCCCAGCCGGGGAATCGGCCGAGACGCAAGTCGTAATAGAGCCCCCCGCTCGATGTCAAGCTGTCGCTCGCTGCATCCCAGCTGAAAGTAATTGCACCGGCGACGGCTTGTGTGGCCAATGGATTGCCAGGCTGCGATGGCGCTTCGTTGAATCGATCCAACCCGCCCTTTTGCGCAGCACGATTTTCGTACAGATGAAACACGCCCGGATAGCTCTCGGTCCGCGCACCGCGTCCGCCGACGATCAGGTCCAGATCCGAATCCATATCATAATCGGTCCATTGCAGGTAATCCAAACCCCCTGCGGTGATGAATCCCACCCCGGCCAGATTAAAACCCAGATTCTGAAAATCCCCGTCGCCCTTATTTCGATAAACGCGTGTAAAAATATTCACTTCACTAGCAACTGAATCGCCGAAATCGCCACAAACAGCCAGATCAGCTAAGCCATCGTTATCCATATCGCCCCAGGCAATGGAGCCGCCGATTGCGCCGTGGAAGCTACCGTATAAAGCAAAGCTATCGTCGCCCAGGTTTCGCCAGACCTCACCCTTGTGTTTCTGTTGGTAATCACCCGAGAACATGACCGCCAAATCCAGCCAGCCGTCATTGTCCACGTCGCCGACCGCCACTGCGCCCATGCAGTCACCGGTTACAAAAGTGGAAAAGCTCAAACTTCCATCGGCCTGCTGTAGATAAATATTTGTTTTTGAATAAATGGGATCCATTGCCGCCAGATCCAGCCGGCCATCGCGATTAAAATCCGCCCAGGCATGGACCTCGGCCCGTGGAACACCCGTATCAAATTTGGTAAATGTCCCATCACCATTGTTGATCAGGACTTTTATACCGATGAAGGTATAACTGGCTGCGTCGTATTCATTAATACCCAAATCCAGCCGGCCATCGTTGTTGTAATCAATCCATTCGATGTGTCCAATGCCGAACGGCAGGGTCAGCCCCGTATCGCTGAAGTGACAGTCGCCGTCGTTGTGAAAAATCCGCGTGATCGAAATATCCAAATCCTCATCATAGCCACTGCAAGCCAAATCGGGTCGGCCATCCTGATCATAATCACCCAGTGCGCGGGGACCTTCCATCAATGGCAGACCACTGTCGATTTCTTCAAAGGTTCCGTCCCCGGCATTTCGATAACAGTGCATGGCATAAGTCCATTGACTGTCTACATAGGCCATTTCGTACATCAACAGATCCGGATCGCCATCGTCATCGATATCGCCCATAACGTGCGTTCCGCGACTGGGCGCAGCGATTTCAGCAAAATAATCGTTCTTCCAATAGAGTGACGAAGCATTCAACCAGGCATATTCAAAATCGATTGTTTTTACCGGCGCATCAGGCGATTCCCAGAGGATACCGTCGAGCCGTTTCATTTTAAACGATGTAATAAAGCCCAGAGCTGATGGTTGAAATTGCTGCACATCATAGTCTGAGACTCTCAACCACCAGGAGAAATTATCGGCCGATTTGAAATCGGTTGCATCGAAGGCCACAATCTGGTCAATTGAGCGATCCCCACCGGTTCGCGGAAAAACACTCATCTCCCAATCCGGGTCGTCACGATCGCCGCCCAACAGATAAGCGCCAACTTCCAGACGACGACCATGCTGAATATGAAAAGAGCCCACCAGTTCAGGCTGGTAGTCAATCCGATCGGTCATGATAAATGCCCATTGAGTCTTAACAATAAAGTAATCATAACCGAGCCAGACGAAGCCTCCCTCGCCAGTCTCGGGAGTCGAAACACCAAAATTGGCTGACCAGGAGTTGACGACTAAAAACGCTCCCTGCTGAGCTTGTCCATTGTCATCTACATAACTTTTGTTATCATCATAGCCAATAATACAGAGTTCGTGTCCGGAGGGGATGTGGGGACTAAATAATTCGCCATGTAAACGCCCCCAATCAGCATGCAAAACTTCGTTATCAACCCCATGAGGGATACTGGGATAAAACGAAAAGTTTTCATGGAGCTCCATGGAAAAGGTCGCCAGATCACCGGTCGCCAGGTGAGCCTTCAGCGCAACCAAACTCCCCGTTGCGGTTAAATCAATCGTCGCTGCCGATTGGGCGCGTTGCGGGAAAGCTGCGAGCATTTGCGCTTCGTTGGGCCACTCATAAGGATCAGCATTGGCTTCCATAGCTGAACAGGGGCAAGCTCCATATTGCAGCAAGTAGTCCAAGTTAGTCCATTCACCGGTGCCTGCCGTTGGCTTGCCGGCATTTGCCAGGTTGAAAACGAAGGCTGGACTCATCACATGTTCTGGGTCCACGGCGGGGTCCGGCCGCTTCCAATCGTGCTCTTTGGCCTCCTGCCAGGTTTTGTAGTAGTAGACCATCGCCCAGGACACGCAGGAGCCATAACGCTGGAGACCCACCTTGGGCAGGTATTCGATATTGACCACCCGAGCGGGCAGCGTTCTAGCCGACCGGGCGTTTTTGTTGAAGCGCTGCAATGTTTTAATCGAATCGATTCGAGGCAGACTGTTAAGCTTCTTTTGTTCCTCGGCCGTGGGCGCCAGCACACCGGTCATGCGCTCACCGGGCGTTTGGAATATGGCGTCACGAGCCGGTTGAGCATTGATCGTGCTAACATTGATCGTGCTCATGATCGCCATCGAACTAAAAACCATCAGAATACTGAAAAGGCAATTTTTTAATCTATAACTATATAACATCGAAAATACACCCCCTGATAACATGCAAATCACAAGAACAGGCTTTGCGATTTCCTGTCAATTTGGCTTTTACCATAGCAAAATTACTTAAACTTTTCCAGTTTTTCCTTGAATTGTGACTTTTTTGATGAAAACGAAGGTTCGTTATAGAGAATTGACCGTCCCGGTGCCTGCAAAAAGCTTGTCGGGGCAGTCCGGAAGATCCGCATCGCGTCTCGCGTGTCGGCGCAACTGCCCGGCCCTGCTTGTCGCGCCGCTTCGGGTAGACCATCCATCAGCCAGCGCCGCGCGACGGATTTTCGCGTCCACTTGCGCAGCCGGTTCGGGCGGTTGCGCAGGATCAGGTGCTGGTAGTTCGACATGATCGCGTAGGCGCACAGATCGAAGGCGAAGGCCACCGACAGCAGGTGCAGGGGCTCCAGAATCCACTCTTTGCGGCACGAAAAACGCGGCCCGTCAGCCAGTCCAGCCCTGCCAGAAACGAGCGCCGCACACAGCGCGTCGTTACATGATAAACGCCACAAAACTTCGGGTTGTAAACCAGTTTTCAAAGGATCGTCATAAGGTCACTCCGGTAGAGACATGATAATGGAACTGCTTATATTCTGCCAGGATCGACGAGAGATTGTCACTACCAATCTCAACTTACCCACCGATCATCAAACTTAAGGTATATCGTAAATCTGAAAACCTCGGATTATCGCAGATAAGGTATTATTTGAAAATATTGCAATTCGCTTGATATTTATTGTGGCAATCTTAATTTTTCCCCGCCGAACGACAGAGTTAAGCTGCAAAAATGCGTGGTACAAACCCCGACTAAACCACGTCTTGGATGCGAAGCACAGGCTGTCATACTATCAACAACATTATATTGAAGCGTGACAGATGGAAACACCTTTCCATACATGACTCTTCCATATTATTACGACCAACTTTGGGAAACAACGTAATCCAATAGTTTTCACCAACATTCTACCAGCAAACAATCTCAGATAAAAAACTTCTCGAATTATTACCAACCAGACTGAATATTGTCAATCGTTTTCATTACAGATTGTAATGATTCACAAAGTGCCTTATCAGCGGCCTCGGTCACAATTTGGCCAGAGGATTGTGTGGAGCTGGAGTTGGAGGCGGGCTTGGACTTGATGTTTAAGCATGAGCTCGGCGAGAGCTGCGGGTTCGAAAGATGAGGTTACGGGGCTGAAGATAATTTCTTTGGTTTCTGCATTTGGGAGGAATTGTTTTATGAAGTTGAGGCTCCAGAAGAAATCGGCCTCGCTGAGGAGGACAAATTTGATTTGATGATGGGGTTGGAGAAGGGACAGGTTGGGCCGGTGAAAGCTTTCGGCCATGCCGCTGCCCGGGGTTTTTATGTCGACAATCAGGTGGGCGCGGCGGTCGATGAGGCTGATATCAAGAGAGCCGTTGGTTTCGACCAGAACCGTATAATTGAGTTCCAGGAGTTGCTGAACTAATTCAGGGGTCTCTTTTTGCAGTAGAGGCTCCCCCCCGGTCAACTCTACCAGCGGTACCTTATAGCCGGAAACCCGGTCGATGATCGCTTGAATAGTGACTTTTTCGCTATCGTCAAGAGTTTTCGCATAACCGGTATCACAGTAGCTGCAGTCAAGGTTGCAGCCCGCGAGACGGACAAAAACACAGGGGAGTCCAGCAAATGTGGACTCCCCTTGAAGACTGCAGAAGATCTCGCTCAGATTGAGCATAATCCTACTTTTTTTTCGGCTGCATCGAAATAACCACAGGACTGGCGATAAAAATCGATGAATAGGTACCGACCATGACCCCGATAATCATGGCAAAGGCAAAGTCATGGATGACGCCGCCGCCAAGAAAAAAGAGGCTGACCAGAACCAGCATGGTGGTCAACGAAGTTAACACGGTGCGGCTGATCGTCTGATTAATAGAACGATTGACGGTCGTGATAAAATTTTCCTTGCCAAGGCCTTTCATATTTTCCCGAATCCGGTCATAAACCACAATCGTATCGTTTAAGGAGTAACCGACAATCGCTAAAAGGGCGGCAACGATAGGTAGAGAAAACTCTTTGTTAAGCAAGGCAAAAACCCCGACCGTAATCATCACATCATGAGCCAGCGCAATAATCGCCCCGAGAGCAAAACGAAACTCGAAACGTACGGTGACATAGATCAAAATACCGATCATGGCGTAAATAATGGCCAGCATCCCTTGCCGCCGCAGATCCTTACCAACCTTGGGGCCAACCATCTCGACCCGCCGGATATCAACATTTTCAGAGCCGAAAACCTTGTCTAAAACGACCTTGATTTCGTCGGAAAGACCAACCAGACCGGCTTTTGATTTCTCCACCCGAATCAGAAATTCATGGGCCTCGTCATCCTCGAACTGCTGGATTGAAACATCACCCATATCGACCCCGGAGAGAGCCTGACGCAGGTCATCGGGGCCGACATCTGTGGCAAAGCGAACCTGAACCATAGTCCCGCCTGCAAAATCGATGCCGTAGTTAAGCCCGCCGCGAACCACCAAGGAAGCGAGGCCGACAAAAATGGCAATTACGGAAACTATCATAAAAAGACGACGTTTGCCGATAAAATCGACATTCATCGTATCTGAATTGAAAAATTGCATATAGTTACTCTCCCAGGTTATTAAATGCTGAGTTTTTTCAACGGCTGCCGCTCGGCAACCATATCAAAGACCAAACGGGTGACAAAGATCGCCGTGTAAAGGCTCGAAACAATCCCTAACGAGAGAGTTACGGCAAAACCTTTAATCGGGCCGGTACCATACTGGAAGAGAACAATAGCGGCAATCAGGGTTGTGATATTGGCATCCATAATGGTCAGAAAAGCTTTACCATACCCACCATCAAGTGCCGCCCTGGGGGTTTTACCAAGTCGCAATTCTTCACGTATGCGCTCAAAAATCAAGACATTGGCATCAACTGCCATACCAATCGTCAAAACGATACCGGCAATCCCCGGCAAGGTCAGGGCCGCCTGAGCCAAAGCCAGAATACTCATGACAAAAAGCAGGTTTAAGACCAGAGCCAGATTTGCCACCAGCCCGCTCAAGCGATAGTAGACCACCATAAAAGCTACAACCAGAAGGAAACCAACCACCATCGAGACAAAGCCGTTACGAATTGAATCGCGCCCCAAAGAGGGTCCAACAGCTCGCTGCTCAAGAATCTGAATCGGTGCCGGTAAAGCCCCGGCTCTAAGGACAATCGCCAGATCATGCGCCTCTTTAGCTGTAAAACGGCCGCTGACCTGAGCTTGACCGCCGGAGATCCGTTCCTGAATCACAGGAGCCGAATAGACGTTATTATCAAGAATAATGGCCAATCGTCGTTTAACATTTTCAGCCGTTAACTTATCGAAAAGTTTAGCTCCCTGCGAGTTAAATTCGAGAGAGACATATGGCTCGCCAAACTGGCTGTTAAAACGAACACTCGCGTTGGCAATATACTCACCCGTCATCAGGCTCTTCTTTTCGAGAACATAAGGGCGCTTACTGATAACCGCGTTGGTTTCCGGGTCGCGTGTCTGCTCATAAAGAACTTCGAGATTATCACCAAGCTCGGCAGCCGATATTTTAGTCGGATCAAATTGATCATTAACCAGTTTAAACTCTAAGAGCGCGGTTTTCCCGATCAGATCAATCGCCCGCCGGGTATCTTTGACCCCGGGCAACTGAACCAGAATCCGGTTACCGGACTGTACCCGAATTTCCGGTTCGGCCACGCCAAACTGATCAATCCGGTTACGCATAGTTTCGACCGCTTGTTCAAGTGCCAGTTTTTCGATTCTCTGACGCTCTCCTTCACTTACCAGATAGAGAACTATCGGACCTTGGGTTGACATATGTTCCCAACCCGGAATCCTCTCCCCGAGAAAGGTCTGCAAACGATCGAGCTCCTCTGCATCTTCAAGGATAAATTTGATAGTGCCGGTGTCCGCCTGAGAGACCTCGGAAATCTTGATCTCCTCCTCAAGCAGCATACGCTTGACGCTGTCGGTCAATCGGTCGGTTGACACATGCATGGCTTTATCGACATCAACCTCCATCAGAAGGTGAATACCGCCTTGCAGATCAAGTCCCAAATGAATTTTTTCCGTCGGAAAAACTTTTCCCCACCAACCCGGGACCTGGCTGCTCATAGTCGGGAAAAGATAGATCAGGGCCAGGGCGACACTTACCAAGACTATCGCCAGCCGTAGTTTAACACTCTTAATCATCAGTTAGTTGCTCCAAATTATTCGAGAAAATTATCCGCTGAAGTTACTACTCCGGAAAATTTTCTGACACCTTTAACAATTGCCTAAGATACAATCAGTTTTGTTCGACTTTTTTTACCGACATAATCTGTCCGCGAGCGATCTTGATTCGCACTTTTTCAGCCACTTCAATCGTGATAAAGGTATCGGCAACACCAGTAATTCTCCCCATAACTCCCCCAGCCGTGATAATATCGTCCCCACGCTTAAGGTTAGCCAACAACTCCTTATGCTCCTTTTGCCGTTTCTGTTGCGGCCGGATCAAAAGAAAGTAAAAAATAACGAACATTAAAATCAAAGGGATAAAAGTCTTAATCCCCTCCATACCACCAGCTAAATCACCCATGTGAATCTCCTTACTTAATTATAAATTATAAGATTAACAAAAATATAAAACAAAAATTGTAACTCTTAAGCTAACTACACCTGACGCCTGTAATCTACCAAAAAAGAGTTTTTAAACTGCCTAAACTCACCCTTCTCCAGGGCTTCGCGCATGCCCGCCATTAATTTGTTATAAAAATGCAGGTTATGAATCGTGGCCAGGACTGAAGATAAAATCTCTTTTGCAACAAAAAGGTGCCTCAGGTAAGCCCGGCTGAAATTGCGGCACGTATAACAGCTGCACCGATTATCAATGGGCTCAGAATCTTCACGAAAGCGAGCCTGTTTGATCGAGAGGGGGCCATAACTGGTAAAATACATACCGTTACGAGCATTCCTGGTCGGCATCACACAATCAAACATATCAAGTCCGGCGGCCACCGCCACCAGCAGATCCTCCGGGGTTCCAACTCCCATCAGATAGCGCGGCGCCGCTTCCGGGAGCAAAGAACCAAATTCGTTGACGACATCATACATCGCCGCCGAGCCTTCGCCAACACTCAAACCGCCCAGTGCATAACCGTCAAACCCAACCGCCACGGTCTTTTCAAGACTCAAGCGGCGCAATTCAGGATATGTACTCCCCTGAATGATGCCAAAGAGAAGGTTATCAGAACGCTGCCGCGCCGCCCAGGAACGTTTCGCCCAGCGGGCCGTCAATTCAAGTGAATCGAGGGCCTCTTTATGAGTTGCCGGATAGGGCGTACACTCATCGAAAGCCATAATAATATCGGCCCCCAAAGCTTCCTGGATGGCAATTGATGATTCCGGCGTCAATTGATGCATACTACCATCAATAGGCGAGCGAAAAGTAACTCCACCCTCTTCGATACGGCGCAAAGAGGAGAGGCTGAAAACCTGAAAACCACCACTATCAGTCAAAATCGGCCGGGACCAGCCCATAAACTTATGGAGCCCGCCCAATTTTTTAATCAGATCATGTCCCGGCCGCAGAAACAGGTGATAAGTATTGCCCAAAACGATCTGGGCATCAACCTCCTCTTCAAGCTGTTTCGGAGTCAAACCTTTGACTGTAGCCTTGGTTCCGACCGGCATAAAACATGGGGTTTCAATCACCCCGTGCGCCGTCGTAATCCGTCCCCGACGGGCAAAACCGTCGACCTCTTTATTTATAACCTGAAAAGCACTCATTTAGTGATTAACATGGCATCGCCATAACTGTAAAACCTGAATTCAAGTTCGAGCGCCCGACGATAGGCGGCCATCATGGTTTCACGGCCGGCAAAAGCCGAAACCAGCATCATCAGAGTAGAAGCCGGCAGATGAAAGTTGGTCAACATAACATCAGCCAGCTTAAACTTAAATCCGGGATAGATAAAAAGATCGCACATCCCCGAAGCGTTCCCGGTCGCGGCGTAATACTCTAAAGCCCGGGTTACCGTAGTGCCGACTGCGACAATACGACCCTTTCTCTCCCGGACTCGCTTAATCTGGTCAAGGGTTGTTTCAGGAATCTGAAAATACTCTTCATGAATCCGATGTTCCTCAACCTTTTGACAACGCACCGGAGAAAAGGTACCAAGTCCGACATGCAGGGTTAAAAACGCCGTCTCTACCCCTTTTTCATGCAATCCGGCAAGTAACTCTTTGGTAAAATGGAGGCCTGCCGTCGGAGCGGCTACGGCCCCGGAAGCTGTATCATCGGCAAAAACCGTCTGATAGGTCTGCCGATCATCACTTTCCGGCTGCCGTTTTATATAAGGCGGCAGTGGAACCTGTCCGACCTTCTCAATCGCTTCATTAACCGTAGTGCCAACTTCGACTTCCAAAGCCAGCAATCCCGGCTCGGTTCCCGAAGGTTCAATAACCTGACCAGTCAAACCGCCACCGAAATCAAGTTTCTGCCCACAACGCATTTTCTTTGAAGATTTAAACAGGGCTCGCCAAAGAGCCCGCTGACCGGAGTCATCGGACGCACTTAAAGTTTCACTTACGGCTCGAACGAGAAAGGCTTCGACCTGGCCACCGCTCTCTTTACGCCCCAACAAACGGGCCGGAATAACCTTCGTATCATTGAGAACCAAAAGGTCGCCAGGCTTAAGATGTTGACTCAGATCACAAAAGAGTTCGTCGCTAAAATCCCGGCTTTCACGCTTAACCAGCAACAATCGGGACTGATCCCTTAGTGACAGGGGATATTGAGCGATGCGCTCAACCGGCAAATCGTAATCAAATAGAGCAACATCCATAAACTTAGCCATCCCATATCTTAATCTGATCAATTATCAAAGATCATTATATCGACAACCTCCGACAGCCTTTTTTGCTGCCGACAAAACAGCCCGCTTATAAAGCACAACTGCCTTGTTAAGTCAACCGTAATCAGCCAATTCCGGAATCCTTATGTCGGATTCCGGAATTGGCTGATTAGTGGCTGACCATCATATAGTGATTTAGAGATATTCGCGGATCAGGACTTCGGCGATCTGAACCGCATTAAGGGCGGCACCTTTGCGAATGTTATCAGCAACAACCCAAAGGTTGATGCCGTTAGCGATCGATTCGTCTTCGCGGATCCGGCCCACCAGAGTAGCGTCCTGACCTGCGGCATCGATGGCTAAGGGGTAACGGTTTTGCGCGAGATCATCGACGAGTTCGACGCCGGGGGCTCTTTCCATGAGTTCGCGGACTTCCTCAACCGAGATTTTCTCATCGGTTTCGATATTAATCGATTCGGAATGGCTGAAAAAAACCGGTACGCGAACTGCGGTAGCGGTGACGCCAATGCGATCATCGCCAAAGATCTTTTTGGTCTCACGCACCATCTTCATCTCTTCTTTGGAATAACCGTTATCGAGAAAAACATCGATATGGGGCAGACAGTTGAAAGCGATCTGGTGAGGATAGACATCAACCGGCAGTTCCGACTCCTGGTTAAAGAGGGCAAAAACCTGTTTTTCAAGCTCATCAATCGCCTTTTTACCGCTCCCTGAAACCGCCTGATACGTGGAAACCACAACCCGGCGAATGCCGACGGCATCATAGATCGGCTTTAAAGCCACCACCATCTGAATTGTCGAACAGTTAGGATTGGCAATAATTCCGCGAGCCCGAAAGTCGGCAATCGCGCCGGGATTGACCTCAGGCACAACCAGAGGCACGTCGGCATCCATGCGAAAGGCGTTGGTGTTATCAATGACCACGGCACCGCTGGTTACCGCCGCCGGAGCAAAGGCTTCGCTGATTGAGCCACCGGCCGAAAAGAGGGCGATGTCAACTCCATCGAAGGATTCTTCGGTAAGTTCCTCGACCACATATTCATTTCCCTTGAACTCATAGGTTTTACCGACCGAATTGGCTGAAGCCAGCAGTTTCAATTGGCCCACGGGAAAATCCCGCGCTTCAAGGGTTGCGATCATCTCATTGCCAACCGCACCGGTCGCACCAACCACGGCAACACTATATCCTGCTTCATTCATCTATTTTTCTCCGTTAAAAATTGTTATGCCAAACGTTTTCGCCAATGTTCTATGAGTCCACCATCATCGAGTAGTTTCTGCATGAACTCGGGAATGGGCTGAGCCTTAAACTGTTGTCCACTGGTTAGATCTTTAATAGTTCCGGCAGCCGGATCGACGGCCACTTCATGACCATCTTCGATAGCCTTTGCGGCCTCGGCTGATTCGAGAATCAAGAGCCCGGTGTTAAAAGCGTTACGGTAGAAGATGCGCGCGAAAGTCGGGGCAATAATACAAGCCACGCCAGCCGCTTTGATAGCAATCGGGGCGTGCTCCCGGGATGAGCCGCAACCGAAGTTTTTACCGGCGACCATAATATCACCGGCCTTAACCTTGCCCGCAAAAGTGGTATCGGCATCCTCCATGCAATGTTTAGCCAATTCATCAGGATCCGAGGTATTAAGATAACGGGCCGGGATAATCGCATCGGTATCGACATCATCACCAAATTTCCAGGCTTTTCCTTCTATATTATCCATTTCAAACCACCTCTTCCGGGGTTGCAATGCGGCCTAAAACGGCACTGGCGGCGGCAACCGCGGGGTTACTCAGATAGACTTCACTTTCAGGATGACCCATGCGGCCGACGAAATTTCGGTTGGTGGTGGCCACGGCCCGCTCGCCGGCGGCAAGAATCCCCATGTGACCGCCGAGACAAGGGCCGCAGGTTGGCGGCGAGATCAGGGCGTCGGCATCGAGAAAGATCTCGGTCAGACCCTCTTTGATCATCTGGCGATAGACATCCTGGGTTCCGGGAATAATCAGAAGACGCATATAAGGTGCCGCCTTTTTACCTTTAAGCACTGAAGCGGCCAGACGAAAATCCTCAATTCGGCCATTGGTACAAGAGCCGATTACGACCTGGTCGATCTCTATTTTATCGGCCGCCGCCCGGTCGACGGAACGGCTTTTGTCGGGCAGCGGCGGATAGGCCACTTGAGGCCTTATTGTGGAAACATCGATCTCGATAGTTTTACTATAAACAGCATCGGGATCGCCGGCAAAAAGTTTATAGTCACGCCGGGCCCGGGAGCGGACATAGTCGAGAGTGATTTCATCGGGGGCGATAATTCCGTTTTTGGCCCCCGCCTCAATCGCCATATTGGCCATTGACATCCGACCATACATCGGCAGCGTATCGATGGTTTCACCGGTCATCTCAATTGCCTGATAGAGAGCACCATCGACTTTAAGAATACCAATCGTGTGCAAAATCAGATCCTTACCCTCAACCCAGGGCGCTAATTTGCCATGATAAACAATTTTAATGGTTTCCGGAACTCTAAACCAGACCTTGCCGGTCGCCATGGCTGCCGCCAGATCGGTACTGCCGACGCCAGTGGCAAACGCGCCCAAAGCACCATAGGTACAGGTATGGGAATCGGCCCCGATAATCAAATCACCGGGCAGAACCAATCCCTGCTCGGGCAAAAGCACATGCTCGATCCCGACCCGACCGATCTCAAAATAGTTTTTGAGCTCATATTTCTTGACAAAATCACGCAATATTTTGGACTGTTCAGCCGACTTGATATCCTTGTTCGGAGTAAAATGATCAGGCACCAAAAGCACCCGTTCATCATCAAAGACTTTGTCCACACCAAGTTTTTCAAACTCGGCGATGGCGATCGGAGCCGTCACATCATTAGCCAGGGCAATATCAACCTTCGCTTCGATCAATTGACCGGGAACAACCTGATCATGACCGGCATGAAAGGCAAGAATTTTTTCAGTTATAGTTTGACCCATTGTGTGATTCTCCTAAACCGTTACTTGAGGACGGTTACGTTTCTTATATTCAAGCTTGTTAAGGGCGTTGACATAGGCCTTGGCACTGGCCACAATAACACAGGTATGGGCACCCTGCCCCATAACCGTCAACCCATCTTCGCGAATCCTGACCGTCACCTCACCAAGCGCGTCCGCACCCCCTGTAATTGATTTAACCTCATAAGTCAAGAGACGGCTCTGGGTATTGGTCAGCTGTTTTATGGTCTTGAAAACCGCATCGACGGCACCATCACCAA
>JAYEGS010000122.1:0-16927 GCA_034659215.1 Pseudomonadota bacterium
TCAGTCTGGACAACCCCGGATCCCTACGCCTTTACTCCCGGCTTAGGAGAACTCGACCTGCACTTAATCAACGAAGGCCGCCACCAACGCCTATACGACCATCTAGGAGCCCATCTGACAAATCGCAAAGGCATTGATGGAGTCAGTTTTGCCCTTTGGGCTCCAAATGCCGAGCGTGTCAGCGTGGTTGGCGATTTCAATCAATGGGACGGCTTACGCCATCCGATGCGTTCCCTGGGAAGCTCCGGCATCTGGGAACTCTTCATGCCCGAACTTCCCCCCGAAACTATCTACAAATACGAAATCCGCACCCCCAAGGGTGACCTGCGCCTGAAAACCGACCCTCTGGCTTTCAGGATGGAATTACGCCCGAAAACCGCATCTCAAGTTTTCGACCAAAGAAAATTCATCTGGAATGATAGCGAATGGGAGAAAAACCGGGTTTCACGACAGACGACAACCGCACCTCTGGTGATCTACGAGGTTCATCTCGGTTCCTGGAAGAGATGCCCGGAAGAGGATAACCGCAGTTTAACCTACCGTGAACTGGCACCACAATTGGTCGCCCATGTCAAAGAGCTGGGTTTCACTCATATTGAACTACTGCCGATCAGCGAATACCCCTTTGACGCCTCCTGGGGCTACCAAGTCAGCGGTTACTACGCCCCGACCAGCCGTTACGGCACACCTGATGATTTTAAATTTTTTGTCGACTACTGTCACCAGCACGATATCGGCGTCATTTTGGACTGGGTTCCGGCCCATTTCCCGAAAGATGATTTCAGCCTGCGCCTCTTTGACGGCAGCGCTCTTTATGAACATGCCGACCCGCGTAAAGGAGAACATCCCGACTGGGGAACCCTGATCTTTAATTTCGGCCGCCCCGAGGTCGTCAATTTCCTCATCGCTAACGCCTTTTTCTGGTTTGAGCAATACCACATTGACGGTCTCAGGGTTGACGCCGTCGCCTCGATGCTCTATCTCGACTACAGCCGTAAAGCCGGCGAATGGGTGCCCAATCATCTCGGCGGCCGCGAGAATCTTGAAGCGATCGCTTTTTTAAAACACCTTAACAGCGACATCGACAAACTCTATCCCGATCGTCTGATGATCGCCGAAGAGTCAACGAGTTGGCCGGGCGTCAGCCAGCCGGCGGAACTCGGGGGTTTAGGTTTTAAATACAAATGGAACATGGGCTGGATGAACGACACACTCGATTATTTTGCCATCGACCCTCTCTATCGCTCATACCACCACAACCAGATCACATTTTCAATTATTTACGCCTTCAGTGAGCACTTCCTGCTGCCCTTCTCTCACGACGAGGTTGTCCACGGCAAAGGTTCGCTTTTCACCAGAATGCCTGGTGACGATTGGCAGAAATTTGCCAACCTGCGCCTCTTGTTAAGCTATCAGTTTACCCATCCGGGCAAAAAACTTCTCTTCATGGGCAGCGAACTGGCCTCTGATAAAGAGTGGAATTTCGCCACAAGCCTTGACTGGCACCTGCTTGAAAAAGATGAGAGACGGCAAAAATTCTTCCATTTCTGCCGTGACCTTATCCATCTCTACCACCAACTCCCGGCCCTCTGGCAAAAAGATGATGAAGGCTACAGTTTTTCCTGGATCGACTGTCACGACCACAAAAATTCAATTATCGCCTATCAACGCCGGGGCGAAGAGGGAGAGGCGATCATCTGCATCCTCAACCTGACCCCGTTGACCCACAATAACTATCGCATCGGCCTGCCCCATACCGGCAGCTACCGGGAACTGTTTAATTCCGACGCCGATATCTATGGCGGCAGCAATCAGGGAAATTTAGGCAAAATCGTTGGCGAAGATATCCCTTTTCACAACTTGCCCGCCTCGGCCGAGCTAACCATTCCTCCATTAGGAGTTTTAATCCTGACTGGTGAATGATCTGATGGCTGAATTACAGAATGAACAAAGCAAGACAGCCTGAAAACAGTGGAACTAATTATGTAATTGTTTAATCACCTTTCACTGCAAAAACCGGCTAGCCTTCCCAAAACTTGTTACAAGCACTCCTTTTTTGGCTCTGGTTGCGGCGACATAGAGCAATGCTCTTTCATGGGTTTCAGTCTCTTTCAGAATCACTTGATCGGTTGATTGATTCCAGCCGGCTTCCAGGGGAACCACGCCATCGTTAACTCCGGCGATAATCACCCGGTCGAACTCTAAACCTTTAACTCGGTGCATAGTGGCGAGGCGTACCCCTTTTTCTCTATGATCTTCAGCCTCGCTCCTGCGGATGAGGCAGGTATCTTTGCCTTTGGCTTTCAGGGCCCCTTCATATTGCTTTAACAGGTTGTTTGTCCTGGCAACCAGGCAGACTCCGTTAATATCTCCGTCACTTTTCTCAACCTTATCCAGATAGTCAATAATCACATCCAACTCTTGCTGAAATGATGAACAGATTTTTATTATGGGCACCATTCCATGGAGAAGAGATTTGTATCCTTTCTGATCGTCAGGCTCACCATCAAGATCATCAAAATTCACGCCTTTGAGTAAATTGACCGCCCAGCGCCGGTTTTCATCAGTCGTGCGATAGTTGATTCTAAGTTTTCTGCCCCGACCCTTGATATTAATTCCACATTGACCCAAAACAACCTTGTGGCGATATATCCGTTGATGAGCATCACCAACAATGAAAATATCATTTTTCTGCTCACCACCAGAGACAATCTGCCGAATCAACCTGAAAGCCTGGGAACCCATATCCTGAGCCTCATCTACAATTACGGCACGATAGGGCAAAACATTGCCTCTCTTTTTCATCAACACCCAGGCATCCCGCATGGCATCGTCAGGTTCGCGAAGATGATTTTCATTTAGCAGCACTCGATACTCCTCAAATACCGGCCAGATTACCTTTCTTTTTTTGCGACTCAGTTGCACCCCGCGACCAAGTCTGGATATCTTGGCGTATTCAGAAAAAGAGGTGATCCCATTAGGCTGAACAACCCGCCTCCACTCTTCACGAAAAAAGGAGTCGGCAAAACCCAGTTCACTATCAACCAGCGACAACGCTTTTTCCCAAAGAGGTGAAGTATTGGCCCCGTAGTCGATACTATAATTATAGTCATTTTTTTTAAGGAATGCTAAAACCCAGCGGTCAAGGTTTATCACCTCAATTCGGCGCATGATATTGTCGGGACAGATTTTTTTAAGATTCTCCAAAATATCCGCCGCCAGATTTCGGGTAAAGGTGGTAAATAGAATTCGGTCTTGATCTTTGGTGAAAATATTTTCAGCCAGATATTTTGCCCGGTGTATGGCTACCACAGTTTTCCCGGTTCCCGCTCCACCAAGTACTCGAACCGGCCCATTCCACTCCCTTTCGACTAAGTTTCGTTGAGATGGATGTAAAAAAACCCGCCATTTTTCTAAAGGAGCTTTCAGGATCTCTTGTAGGATCAGATCATCTTCAACAACAAAGAAATGGCGTTTACTATCGGGATTTTCCAAGGCTTTCTCAAAATCATCGATATTAACCTCTGGCCCGCCCTCAGACTTGCCCATCTCTCTGAAAACCTCTTCAAGAGAATAACCTTCACCGAGAAAAAAAAGGGCTTCGTAAACTTCAGACGGCAGCCTTTCTGCGGCGGCGTCAAGCTGATCCATAGTCGTAAAACTACGGACAAGTGAAAGTTGGTCAGCGGGAACACCAAGTTTCAGCAAATGTCGATCGCGGATAGATGAAAATATTTTTTCATCCTTGTCTGGTTTAGTTTCTGTTTGGGTTGCGCCTGCTGGTTCAACCCGGTCATCTGGTTGTTCTTCAACCTCGTAAATTTGTAAACAACCGGTCTCCGGGTTAATTTCACACACCTTATTTTCCGCCCATTTGTAGGCCTTATCGTGATGATCTACCCATAAAAGCATGAAGATGTTTCCGGAATCAGACTTTTTAACTATCCCACGATATGTTTTATCAATCCGGACAGAACGCAGGGTTTGATCTTTAAAGGTGGCAATTTTTTCATAATTAATCCCGGGTGCCATCGGATTTGAGCGAAATTTAGTGATAAATTCAAGGACTTTGTTTTGCTGCTTGCCTGGAATTTTTGCAAAGGCATTTAAAAAATTGGACGCAATTGCTACTTTTACTTGAGAATTCATATGTGCACCGTTTTTTAGTATTTCACCGCTTTACAATATTCACCGCAGAGGCGCAGAGGTTTTAATTTTTTCGCTTTTCTCTGCGTCCTTTGCGTCTCTGCGGTGCAAAAGTTAAACCAAATCAAGATATTTTTCCGGTTCTGCAATAACCTTTGCCAGGGAATAAGCCTGCCATTTTCTCTGCTCAAACTGATCCAAACAACTAAGTTCATCGTCAATTAAAAAAGCTATTTTCAACTCTTCCCAGGCAAGTTCAGCCGAAGCAATAATTTCACCACCTTCACCTGCCAGTTCATACCCGGCTACCGGAACCGGCCAATTATTCTCTCTCAGGGACTTAAGCAGGTTGTGAATAATATTATCAGTTAATTCCTCCACCTCATTCCATTCCACTTGATCCGCCGCCAAACCATCCGCTTGAGACACCTCTTCCGGCCCGGCTACAACCTTATCCGCCAACAGCTTAAGGCTGTCATAATAGTTGTGTTTCAGGCCCTCACTGGTAACAAAAAAAGCATCCGGGAAAAATTGTAAATAATTAAAGAGCCGCAAAAAGCCATTCCAAACAGGCTGAAACTCATCCTTTTGCCGGGTATCTTTATCATCAGGTAAATAGCAACCAATACAGACACCTTTTGGCGGAGTTTTAGATTCTTGCCCGAAAATAACATATTGCTTCAGTTCAACCGAACCATCGTCAGCCAAAGGCTCATAAAAACCATAGCGGCAGATGCCTTCCATCTCATTTATCACTTCTGCAACGTTCATCGGCAGATACGCTGCGACCCCCTCCTTCCACCGGTTAACGGCTTCAGGGGTCTCAAAAAGTTGGGGATCCATATGCAATAATGAATGGACAAAGGCATACATCTGCCACTTTACTACATCCGGGTTCTGGAGAAAATGGAGGAGCAAATCAAAACTTCTCTTCTTATGCACTTCTTGCCAACCATCCAGACCATAAATTCCCAACAAATTATTAAAATTTGCCCCGTAAGGCAACATCGCAGGGTCAAGATAATCCCGATAGAAATTATTCAAGGTTTTAAATTTACACTCCACATCGTGCCAGCTCAAAGACCAGACATGGAATTTTCCACTCTGGACAATTGCCATCCTTTGGGCCGTGTCCCGGCCAATCCGATCCCGATGATATGTATAACCGTCGAGAAAGACAACTACCGCTTTCATTCGATCATGCATACGAGCCGGCCTGATAACAAAGTCTGCCCGGGATGGAACTGTTATCCCATCGAGCTCTCCAAGTTCAACCTGAGGTTCGATATAATAGGCTTTTTCAGCAACTTTCAGAAAATAACCGGGCTTGCCATTGACCAAATCCTGAGTGATCATAACTGGAAATTTTTCAGAACGAAGATTTTTCAGCGCTCCAATAAATCGGGCCTCTAACTCACTCTCAATGAAGGTATTAAGAGAGATATTTTTGAGGCTATCAGTTTTAACCAGATTTTCTCTAAAACTTAAAATTTCGGCCAGCAGATCAATGGCCGTATCCCTGGAGGTCTCCGGCATATTATAACTGGAACGATAGGCAAACAGGCACCTGTAACAGCCGTCCTTATCCTCGTCCTGATTACAAGCGCACGATTTTAACGATGCAAAAGCCAACTCCAGGACTTCCATCAACTGGTCTTGAGAGCGCATCAACTGTTTCAGATAACCGGTACCACCAGGCACCGTATCGTAAAGTACCAGATATTTACGTTTAAACGATGAGTCAGGTAAAGGCTCTTCATGAACCGTGGTTTGCAAATGATCTATTTTGCCTCTGAATTTACGTTTCAGACCGAGTTGAATTGCGGCAATAAAAGATTGAAGTTTACGGTCGGCACCGGAAATAATAGATACCGGCAACAGGATACGGATGGCTTCCGAAGTAAATTGCCGGTAGAGATAAAGACAATCGATCAAGTTTTTGCTACTATCTTTATCCCGGGCTGTACAGCTAAAGTCGTGAGCGGGTTCCTTCTCCCTATCATCCTGAACCTTGCCGCACACCCGGCAAACAGCAAATCCTTTACGTGGAGCTTCGACTCCGGCAATCGTAACTTTTTCACCTATTTCGGTCTTTTCGCCAAAGTTAATTTCACAGAAATCAACCTTTTCCAGGAAATCAAAACCAAAAGGAAAATCAGCATCAACCTTATAGGCATCCATTATGCGGCTTTCATCAAACTCAACCAGCATCTGCTTATTAAAAAAGAGGGGGTCACGATCATCACTGTCATCACTGATGCGGCTTTTACGATCTGGAGTGGAAGCAAAAACCTGCCGCATTTTCAGCATTAACCGTTTCTGTCCGGCATCAGCCCACATCGGGCTTCCACATTTACTGCACAACTCTCTCTCATTTTCCGGCCCTAACAACTCCTTATGAGAACAGTTATCACAAAAACGCCAGGTCTCGATCTCGGAGACCGACATGTCAACCTTGTCGACCTTGACTTTTCGACCACCGGCATAAAATGTATTTGCCGGAGCAAGTTCGGCAATGGCGCTGACTGCCGGTCTTTCATACTCATAAGTCCAGGTATCGTAACTGGAATCCCCCTCTTGTACCGTCTGTTTTTTTCGGTAGATGAGAGAGTTCAGCATCACTCCAACTTCAGGAAATGCATAGTTGGGCAACAGTCCTTCATCCGTGAAAAAATTAAAGACATTCCGGTCGGTAATGTTTTTTACCAGGGTCTGCAGGGCCGACTTTTCAATGCCCAGTTCCCGAAGATCATGGTCAAAATTTTTATCTTTTGGCCCATTTTTTTTCTTTTTAATTTTACCATTTAAAGTGCGCACTTTCTTGCGCAACGATTCCCTCTCCAGATTACGACTATGTAAACCATCCATAACCCGGTAGCGAAGACTTCCCTGCCAATCCCGATCACCTTCAACAAAAAGCTTCAGGTTTTTTACCGAATCCGGGCTTAAAGAGACGCCACTACTGAAAAGACCGGTGAACAGATCAAACAGATCTGCCTGGTTGGTTTCAATGTAATAGATAAAACTGTGGGGAAACTTTTTTTGATCGACCGGTTCCAGGCTGTTCAAAACCTGCCCTAACTGCTTGGGCAGAGCGGCACTCTCATCGAAAGCGATCCAACGATCAAAACAGAAGGCGGTAAACTGACGTTCGAGAACGGCTGATGCATCCAGAAAGATACCGGGAGACTCAATGGTACCGGCCAACATCGCTTCCGGCTCAGCAAAGAAATAGAGATCATGAGGTCGGGCGTTAGCCACTGTCAAATTAAGCGCATTACCGTCCCGGCGGCCGGAACGGCCAATTCGTTGAAGATAGTTAGTCTGCCCCGGAGGTACTGAACAGAGAATCAGAGATGAGAGGTTGCCGATATCAATACCCATCTCCAGAGTAGGTGTACAAGAGAGCAGATTCGGAAACCATGGTTGCCGCTTTTCGGGTTCCGACTTAAACTCAAGTTCCAACTGTTCACGCTCGTCTCGTTTCAGGAGGCCGGTATGCTCTTGGGCAAATATTCGTTCGATATCACCACCGGCATAAAGCCGCCCATAATAATCGATTTCGACTTTACGGAGTTGATATCTGCCGGAACAGTGAAAACGCTGACAGCAAGATTCCGCAAAAAAATCGCTCTCCTCCTCAGCCACCGAAAGATTATGCCCACATACCCGGCAACGAAATTGCGCCACCCGAGCCGAAACTTTTAAAGCTTGCGGTCGAATGCCCCATACCTCATCGCCTCGAACCTGCCATGCTTCAAGAATTTCTTCTTCCACCAGTACCGGTAAGAGAAGATTATAAAATTCCTTTGCTATAGCCGTCACCATGGGATTGGCGGTGAAACTTTTTTCCAGCCAGCTTAAGCACCAGGTTCGGCGAGATTGCGAGTCACTATGAAGCAGATCAAAGCGGGTTCCTTTACGTGAGGTCAAAAAAACAGGAGCCCTGGAAGCGGGGCCGAAATTAGGCATCCAGATATTTTTATTGATCAGATAGGTACCACCCAGATTGTCAATATAGGGCTTTAAAACCGGCTGAAAAATCCCTCCCTGGTTTTTCAAGTGAACAATCAGGCCCAGCACAAACCGGCTTAATTCATCTTCACCAAGCCCCCTAAACATACCAAACTCATTACGAATGGGCTCAAGCAAGCGCAATGTAACTTGTTGTAGTAAATCCGGATCAAGATAGGCGATTGACGAACCGGTTTTCTCTAAAGTTCTGCCGATTCTGGCGCGAAAGCCGTATTCACTGACAATTTCCCAGACAATTCGTTGATTTACCGAATCACGCAGGCTCGATTTCTCCGGCAACGACCCGGTTTTCTGTAAATACTCATAATCCTGGAGCCACTCCATGTTCGGGGCGAGAAAAGTAGCCAGATACTTGTTTTCATCAAGAGCGGTCGACCAATGTTTGATAAAGGCATCCGGTACCTCGGTCAGCCTTAGACCATCGCCACCGGCGAGAATCGCCTGTTGCAGGGCGGAGCGAAAATTAAACCGATAAGTTCGACCACTGAAAAAACCGGCCCGATGTGCTGCATCCTGAACATTGTCGGAAAAAGTTAAAAGTTTTTTGTCGTCGTTATAGGAAGATGAAAAGAGCTGAACAATCATAACACTGGTCAAACTGGCCGCCCGGGAACCGAGCAATGTAAGGCTGTTTGGTGTATTGCAATAAGGGCACACATTGACACTGACTTGACGATTCCCCTGCTGTTTTCTGGTCTCCGGCACATAGACCAGAATAAGTTTGGAATGGTTGCAAAAAGGGCAACATTCACCCTCCGACTGGGTCAAATGCAGACATTTAGTGCAAAAATATGAATAGGAATACTTCTTCTCGGGATCCTCCCCCTCACTCTCTTCGGGAAAGAGGTAGATTACTTTGGGATCATGTTTAAAAAAGGCGTGGTAAAAATTGGAGAGTTCTCCGGAAACCTCCTGGCTACGCACACGTTTCAACCCCGTCCAACCCATACTGCCGCATTCGCGACAATGCACCAAAGGAAGATGAGTTTTTAACTGTTCTTCGTTGAGATCGTCGGCAAAACGCAACCGGGGCTTTTCAAAAGTAACCTCTCCAACCATACGGCGTAGTTCACGCAGCCACAATTGCAGGCGGACATTAAGAAAAGGGCGAATGGCCTCCCCATCCCTTTTCCGAGCCTCGGAAACCAAGGCGATAAGGCTGTTCAGGAGGTGAGATTTATAGATTATATTGTCGTTATTTAACCCTCGGGTTACCCTGGTTAAATCATCAAAGAGCTCACTAAAACTAAAAACTTTCCCCGCCAAAATTTTCAACAGATTATGGAAAAACAGGTGTTTTTTTAGTTTGTCACCAAGTTCAATACGCCAATCCTGCTCAACAAAATCACCCTGAATCGCACCGCCAAACCAAAGACGATACTGGGCCTTGATATAGACCTCATAATGATCGTAATTAGCCGGATCAAGCTCAGCTCGATTTTCCAAGGGGACAATATCAACATAAGAGATCAAGCTCTTCCCCAAAAACTCACCAACACTCAAACGTGATTCGGAGATAATCCCGTCCCGACTGAACTTCTCCCCAAACAGGGCCGCAGCATAACCAAGAAGATCGGCCTGCTCCGCATCGGAACCTAATGTGGCGGACGTACCAATTGCGCAGAGATAATCCGGCTCTATCGCCAGCCGGGCTTTCAATCGCCGAATCAAACAGCCAAGATCAGAGCCTTGAGCCCCGTCAAACGTGTGCAGTTCGTCAACCACCAGGAAACGTAAAGTTTCAGGACGATTATGTTCCCAAAGAGGCCGATCGTCCGGGCGAATCAGCAGATAATCAAGCATTTTATAGTTGGTCAGAAGAATGTCCGGGGGAGAGAGTCGCAACGTCTCCTTGTCCGAGATCAATTTTTCCGGCTGCATGAGCATGGAAGACTCTTTCTCTTTCTGCCCGACATAAATCCCGGCCGTAACGTGACCCCGTAATTTGCTCTCATAGATCAATTTGGCCAAACGCCCGGCCTGATCCGTTGCCAGGGCATTCATGGGATAAACGATGATCGCCTTAATCCCCGCTTCGCCCCGGTGCTGGTAGCAATAATCAAGGATAGGATAGAGAAAACATTCTGTCTTACCGGAACCGGTGCCGGTTGCCACCAGAGTTGATTTTGGATTAGGGCCGCCCAGACGGGCAAAAGATTTTTCCTGATGAAGATAAGGCGGGAACGGCATGGGTAGATCGGGAAAAAAATCGGCCCCGCCCCGCCCCCGTTGAAAAGGCAGTTGAATATCAAGATATGGCCCTTTAAAAAGAGTGCCGGGCTCATTCAATAGTTGTTCAATGGTATCCGCAAAAAGAGGGGTAGCTACCGGAAAGGTGGTACGCAAAAAATCTTTAACACCCTGTTCGACATGCTGGGCTAAAACTGAAGGGATCATGATTTTCTCCCCTTCCAGAAAGGTTTTTGCCTGATTTCGGCATTTCCAATACTGACTTTTTTCTTTAAGAAGTCCATAGTAGCCCAAAACACCAATGAAAAACCCGCCGAGATGGGCGGGTTCTAAATAAACCCGAACAGGCTTATTTTTTTCTATTCATTTTCACTCGATTTTATGAAATTAATTGCCGGCAGGTAAACCGGTTCGTGACCAGCTCTTCTGATCAAATCACTGACATATTCTCTAACGTATGGGAAAAGAATCGCCGGGCCATTTATTTTACTTATTCTTTCAATATCTTCTTTTTCAAACTTACCATCAAGGACAAAAAAAGCACCGTACTCGACTTCTAAGTTATATCCACTGGAGTTATCTTTGAGAGAAACATTTATGGTTATTTCCAACCTCTTTTCTTTTTGGTGATAGTGGTTGGTTCCTCCTATGTTAACCTCAATACTGTTTTCTTCGTTCCCTTTTTGAGATTTATCTGCAATGGGGGGCGTAACAGAGTAATCGGCCTTAAGGAGCCTGATATCTTCAATTTTAAAAGCCAACTGCATCGTAATAACCTTCTGTAAAATTAAAATCTCCTGACGAAATAACCTTGACCTCTTTTTGGCTTCTTTTCTTTACCATCGGAACAGAAATGTGAAGGGTTATTTCAGTTGTAATCTCGTCTTTCCCTTGCGCATGAATGAGAGTTTCAATCATTCCCGGACGCTCCTTCAAGATTCGCAACAGATTATCCATTGAACGACCTTGAGTCGCTTGGCCACTTTCATATCTGGCAAAGTTCTTCTTCCCCACACCAAGGGTTTTTGCAAAGTCAACCTGAGTAAACCCCAAACTAAGTCTGATTGTGCGAATCTCGTCTGAAGTCAATAAACCATCGACTTTACGCCTTTCATCAGTCAGAATCTTTTCAAGCTCACGCTCTGATGGCGAGATCACAAAGGACTCCCCGCAAACAGAGCAATTCAACGTGTTTGACTCCACTTCCGTAGTATGATTCTTATAGGTAAATTCAATCTTTTCTTGAACTAACCCCAAATACCCTTCATCACACACCGGACAAAGCATCCCTTCATGTAACATCTTAAAACCTCGTATTTTCTTTAAATGACAAAAGTAAAAGTTTTTTTCCCGCTATCTCTTTCACTTGAAATTTAATGTAAACTTCCACGCCATTTATCTCTTTTTTATATGCATCTTGCCATAATTTATGGTTTCTCTCATCGACCTTTGAAACTGAAAAGTCTTTATTTTGAAGTCCAAGAATAACGTCATACATTTCAGTAATGGATAAGCCAAGGGCATGAGCTCCCTTAATTGCTGTCTGGGTAGGTTGAACAGAATTGTGTTCAACTAATGTTTTTACTTCACTTAGTGAATAATGAGAAGTGCGTTTTGAGTTATGGTTATACAATAACTTCATCTCTTGTAAAGTATCATAATGGTACTTTACGAAAAATTCAAGGATATTTACCCTTTGATTAATAATTTTACAAGAAGTAGTCAAAAAAATGACTACTTCTTGTAAAAACTCTGATAAGTGCCACTTGCTTTATAATTGACTTGTCTCTTTTGGCAGCACTCTTTGCAATATTGTTTCAGTTATCCGTTTAAACTCCATATAGGATTTGGTAACCGCTTGCGCATGTGAACCGATTGCTCCATCGGCCGGTTTAAGAGAAAATACCGGCTTTCGCGCTTCCTGCGCCATCGGCATCATACTTTGATAGTGTCGAACCATACCGATGCAGTGAGGATCATTTTCAACCTCAGAGACGGGACCTTCTACCTGGTCGAGGATATATTTCTGATATATTGCCGGCATTCTGTCAACCCATTTTCGGTATGCTTTGACCGAACGATTTTTTCGTTCTACATGTTGCATTATTATATATCCGGCCGGAGTCATTTTGCCGGAAGGAAGGGGGATATTCAGCTCGTCCGGTTTTTGGGTTAGTCGCTGTCGCCAGCCACGGCGCCACTGTTTCAACGTCGGCCCCAGATTTTTTAAACCTTGCAGGGAATAGAGATCTGAAGCCAACGGCATGACTACATAATCAGAAGCAATTAATGCCGACCGATTTATTGCTCCAAGATTCGGCCCCACATCAAGCAGGACGATCTCCGCATTAACGGCTTCAGCGGCACTATAGATAATGCGATAAAAAGCCGTGATAGCGCGAAATGCTGCCGCATCATGATCCAGGCACCGGGGCCAGCTATCCGAGAGTTTATCCTCAAACCGAGACAAGCCGAGATCACCGGGAATCAGATGTAAATTCTCTGAGATTCTTTCTCTATGCGCGGACTCAATGTCTCCGGTGCCTTCGAGAATAGGCGAAACGCAAGACAAGATACTTTTGTGTTTTTTGGTTTCCGGCCATAAATCCATCAACCTTTCATCATCTAGAAACATACTGGAAAGGTTGGCTTGCGGATCCAGGTCTGCGGCCAAAACGTTGTAGCCCAGTTTTGCCATCATCCAGGCCGTATGATAGACCAGTGTGGTTTTGCCGACGCCACCCTTGTTGTTAAAGAAAGCTACGCTTTTCATGATTCCACCTCGGACAGGCTCCTGGGTCAATTCCCTTAAAAACAGCAATATCTGTTGCTTTGCCGTAGAGTCTGTTGATTGTTACTCTCCGAATTTCTCTTTTAGAATTTCCGCAATTTTTTTGGTTTCCTGTAAATTCCTTCCGGTTGTTTGAACAATGCATCCCAATCCCTGATCTGTCCAGGAAAGAACAATTTCAATTTTTCCGTCTGGAAATATTTTTTTGAAGAATCCTTTGTGACGAGGATTGAAAGGCAAAGAATTGATTATTCTGTTTACGTATGGGGATTCTACTAATTTGCTGGAAAATTTTTGCAGTATGTCCTTGCCGTGATCGTCTCTTAAACTTATATTCTTTTCGGCTGGGACCAAGGAACTTTTAAGCAGCACAATTGGCATGCAGGATTTTATCCAATCATCATGGATACAAATGTTTTCTGGAGAGCTGCAATGTTTTACCTGTACGTTTCGCTCGTTGTCATTGACTCTTTCCCGCAGATTAATTTCATATTGTTGCCAAAATTCATTACTCTTCAGACTTATCGCCAATGTATTATACAGAAATGCGACCGCGAGCCCTTCGGTTTCCAGGTTGTGCAAATCAGCATTTTCAGGCGCGATTAAAAAATAGTTGTTTTGAATAAACTGATCTTCTATATGAACATCTTTTTCATCAATATACGGATAACGTTTCAACCCCAGCAGTAGAGTTATATGGTCTCGTGGTATATCATGATCATTAAGCCAATCATTAACCGAATAGCCTTCCGAGAGTTCTGACATAAAAAAATCAGGATTAATTCTGAGTTTGTTGAAAAAACCGTATTCTATTGCCGTTTTGCAGGATAGCAGCAGGTTTTTCATCAAATCCCGAGCTTGGTGCCGGTTTGCCGCCTTATGAAGAAACGATAACTCGTTAAAGATTATATCCACGATCTTCCTTGTTCATTTTCAGGCCGTTAAATCAATTGCATGAGTTGCTCATTCAACTCATCCAGAAAACCTTTCGGATAGCAGCTCAATTCACCGTTTCGGTCGAGTTTTATCTCTTCGATTTCGGAATATTGTTCGTCTTGTTCCAGGATTCGATCGAAATAAAATATTTTGGTCGATAAAGCAGATAAAATTGATTTCTTAACCGCTACCCGGATGCCGTTTATTATGTGATCGCTATGGGTTTCAATTATAAATTGAACTCCGTTGGCGGCGGCACACGCAGCCATACGACCTAAAACGGATTGCCCTTTTGGATGAAGATGCGATTCGGGGTTTTCAACAATAACGATATCTCCTTTGCGGGCTTTTAGAATTGCCACGACTACTGGTAACACATAACTGATACCAAAACCGGTATTGCCGGGCTTTATCTCATTGGTAAAGCCGTTCTTTGTTTCAAATTTGAATGCCAAACGGACTTTGCCGATATTTGCCATATCTTCGGCAACAAGTTTTACACCCGGACTTATCTCGCCAAGCCAGGCGTCGGTTTGGTGTATCAGTGAATCTGAACGTGCCGCTTCATGATGTAATTTTATGTTTTTAACACGCTCTGATATCCCGTACTCGGCAAGATAATGAGCGGTAAATTCACCTCTTGCACCAATATTCCGGTTTTTAACGTTATATTCAGATTTCAAATGCGTATCGCTTAAAGAGATATGTTCGGTATTCAGGTACTGAAATCCGTTTGTAAACAGGCTTAAATTTTCCAGAGAGGACTGATCCGGCGATAAAATACCGGGAAGGATATCACTTCCGGATTCATAGGAATATTTCCAGATAAAAGATTTTCCATTTTCATCCTTTATCATGAATTTAATTTGCTCATCACTGCCGGCATACTGATAAAAGATATCCTTGCCTGAGCCCAAATCGAGCAGGTTTCCGCCCTGTAACACCAAACCGTTATAATCTTTTTTTTCAAAAGATTGGCGCAACAGCAGAAGGGCTTGAATCAGAGACGATTTTCCGCTTCCATTGAGCCCGGCAAGAATATTCAAAGCGGAAAACTCCAGATTTACATCCTTTAAAACCTTGAAATTTTTTATGGCTATTTCACTAATCATTTAACGTTTTCTCCACTATCTTTTCAATCCCTTTATACCGTTTGCTAACGCTGTCCTTGCTGCCGGTTCCGGAAGATATCGCCTCTTCGAAGGCACTGTCATTTAATAATAAATCAATGAACAATTCTTTTAACAAATCTTTTTTGGCGACAAGAGTTTTCAGCTCGCTATCCGTCAATCTCGCCAGGGTAACGGTCCAGACTTCAAATAGCGATTTGTTTATGGGATGCCTTTTTTCTTTGGATGAGTATCTTTTCCTGAAAGCGTCATCACCGAATATCGACCAGGAAAAGGCCAGAGATTTTGTGAAAACGCCTTTTATTTTATCGCGCTCCGATTCCGATAATTTTTTTAGTTTTTTCATGGATCTATTCATGAACGTATCAAGATCAGGGGTGTATTCTTTTTTTGCATGAATATAGAAGGAGACAAATCTGGTTACGAAATCGCGATCGTTCATCCTTTTGGTATTAATATTAAATATCTTGAATCCCGGTAGATTTGCCAACTTATTGATGAATTCAGTCGGGATCCCCTGGTTGAGTGCGTTTCTGATCTCCTGTGGGGTCAGCTCCAGACCGCCAGTATTGATTCTGCGAAAAATGTTAAATTTAACATCGTCAGGGGTTCCGGGATTAATGATATAAACCGTCACTTCGTGCTCTTCAATTCGCCGCTGTAATTCCCTGGGCAGAGACTCGAAATCCTTGCCGATGAAATCGGTCAGATATTCAAGCCCCTGAAGTTTAAATTTATTGTCTACAACAAAGTTCTTGAAGGTACTCAACCTCTGTAAACCATCAACAACCAGCCATTTATCATCGTCGGAGCCGTCAAAATAAAAAGCAGGCAAAGGTAATTTGATCAAAATCGATTCAATCAATCGGCTCTGCTTAACCGGCCCCCAAAGGTCAGCTTCCCGCTGGAAAAAAGTATTCAAATCTATTTCATCTTTGCGTAAACGTCTAAAAAATATTTCAAGAATCATCTGCTTGGTTGTAATATCAACTTTTTTCGGGTCAAAAGGCTGTTCAATCTCTCCGGAACTTGTATCTTCCGGTTCAATCTCATCGTTTTTCCATTCGTTGGTCATGATTTTTTACCAAATAGTTACTGAAATTTCAAAATTTATTGTACCATACCACAAGATGACATTTTCGTATATCCATTGGTATGTGTTGAATCTCATCCATCACCTGCCCCGATAATATCCAACCTGTTTTTCAAAACCCGGCTCGCAGCCCTGGTTCTTATTGGCCTTCGAGCATTCAACAGGTATCGTAACGATTTTTTACTTTCATTTAAGTGGATATCTGTTTTAACTTTACCCGGATCATTTTGTAGTTTTTTTCTGCGATTTTACAATTGGTCAACAAGCTGTTGACCAATTGCAACCTGTTCGATTTGATCATCATCCTAATAGTAGTTACTGACACATTGTTTCTTATTTCTATTCTGCATACTCCCACTGTGGGAAAATCGGGGGGAAAATCGGGGTCTGACCCCGTTTCACGCCCAGAACTTAGCATCAGACGGGGTAACGGGTTTTCAATTTGCTACGGACTCCTGTTTTGGTGTCTACAACAGTGATAATCTCACCACAAGAGAAAAAACGGGGAGGAAAAAACGGAAAAAACGGGGTACGTCCCCTATTTTCTCCTAGCTGTTCATCGACTGCTTTGATGTAAAAATTAAGTTTTCCGGCATGTTCGGGTTC
>JAYEGS010000123.1:0-3635 GCA_034659215.1 Pseudomonadota bacterium
GTTGTTAATAATTTTATAGAACAGGAGTAACCAAGATGTTGCGTACAATGTTTTTTACTATTTTATCGGTTCTGGTCATAGCCGTTCTTCAGGTTCAGGCTTTTAACCTAAGCTCTTCCCATATCAAGATTAAAAACCCGCCGCCGATTCACTTAAGCCACCAGGCTTTTGACCTGCTCGACATTGCCCGGCTGCCGCTGGTTCCGGGGGCTAATCCGATTGCCGTTATCGACGATCTGGTGCGGCGCCTCGGCGACCATTTGAGCCATGCCGGTCATGAGGTTTTGGGGACCGCCGGTATCGCCGCCAAACCTCTGGCTGCTGATGGCTCAATCAAATATGCTTACGCCAACTGGATGGTCAAAACCGCTGAATCAACCGGTATCCGACTGCTCGAAGTCCGCATCAATGATCTCGAAGAGCGTATCCTGCAAAGTTCACCGCTGGCGGCCGCAGCCTTGCCCTTTCGTTTCATTATCATGCCCGATATGTTTTACGGTCAGACCTTTCTCCATATCTGCTTGGTCGATCCTTTGCTCTTTACTTCCCAATTCGTCAACTGCGATCAAAGCCTGCGAGAGACTTTGATCGAAGCCCGTCAGCTGCTTTGTCGCTATGTTCACGAAGCCTTTCCTGAAGCTTTTTACGATCCGCAACTTCCACTTGAGGATGCTCCGGCTACCGGGATTCCGGCTCTGGAGCGGGTCGCACAGGTTGAGCTTGGCGACAATCTCGATTTCGCCACCTTGGAAGATGTTGTCAGTGCGGTTCAGAAAGGTGGTGTCACCATTTTTTCCGAGACTCCGGATGCACACCCTTATACGGTTAACGGTCCTTTTCCCGACTACAAATATCTTGACGATGAAAAAACTTCCTTTTCCGGGGCTCTGCCATTTCCACTCTTTTCTATGATCAAGGACGGCTGGAAAAAGATCGATGGTGTCAAAACCTATTTTCCGGACTGGAAACTGAAAAACCATTCGCCGGCGATCGAGGCCCTGATTCAACATAGTTTCATTCATGTCTATGGTATGAATGCTGCCGACCCGCAGCAATGTTTGCAGTTTACCACCGCCGCCGGACCGCTCTACAGTCTTCAGGTTTTTGATGCCTACAACAACCCTTTGCTCCTCCATTCCGGACTCTGGCACTATCAGGCTCTACCGACCGTCTTGCTCTTTCACGAAGCCACCCCCGGTATTGTTGACATCTTGATTCAGGACCCGGTTGCCGCGATTACCCGTTACTACGCTGATGTCAGTGATGAATTGCTGGCCTCTTTCAAATCGGCTTGGGATGCCAACCCTAAAAATAAGACCGATTGGCCGGCTTACGGCAAGGTCGCAATGGCGCTACAGAGCCGTGAAAACCTGACTCAGGCAATCGACAACGCCGTATTACCCGCCAGTGCGCAGGAATTGCTCTTGAGCCCGGAAACCCTGGCCCAAAAACTGGACGATCCCGGCCTCATGTAATGATGTATTCGAAAAAAAATATGGGATGATTTTATGAAATTATGAGACAAAATAGTTCTTATGCCGTAACTATTCAGCGTAATGCAGTCCACAAACTCTCTCGGTGCGGGGACATTGCTCCAGGCGGCGACTGCAAGTCGCTTGCCGATCTGAGCTGTGTCCCCCTCGAAGCCGGGCGAAGCCAATGTTCGCGCCATTTATAGTGGATTTAAGGTGTTTACGCTGAATAGTTACCTTGTGCCAAGCTCAACCAGCCGAGAGGAATATTGCAAGTCTCATTAAAGCCCTTGGCGGCCTATGAATCGGCCTTCGGTATTGCTCTTTATCTCCTCTCCTTTTTTTTTCTGGGGCGTCTGGCCGAGTTCTCTTATCTCCCTTTTGCCTCTGTTTACCTAGGGGCATTGGGAGCTTATTTTATAATCCTTAATAAGCTTCCCGTTCTTTCCCGAAAGAACCTGCTTACCCTGCTTTTTCTCGGCTTCGCGGCCAGGATCTTATTTGTTTTCCAGGAGCCGCTGCTATCCGACGATCTCTATCGTTGCCTCTGGGAAGGCTTGGTAATCTGTAAAGGTTACAATCCGTACCTGTCGGCACCTTCCGACCCGCAGTTGGAAGCCTTGCGCCCAGCCTGGTACCATCTGATTAATCATGCCGATTATCCGGCTATCTATCCGCCGGTTACGATCCTCTTTAATGCTGCGGTTGCAGCTTTTAAGGCAACGCCGTTTTTTTACAAAAGCTGCCTGACCCTGATCGACCTGGCCCTGGCCCTGGTTTTATCTCTGCGTTTGAAAAACCTGCAGTTGCCCCGGAGAAAAATGCTGATCTACTTTCTCCACCCCTTGCCGATTATCGAGATCAGCGGCAATGGTCACCACGAAGCTCTGGTTTTGTTGACGATTATGACCGCCTTTTACTTTCTTGACCGGGACAAGCTGAGTGCTGCTGCCGTTTGGTTTTCCGCCGCCGTGTTGAGCAAATACTTTTTTCTGATCTTGATCTCTGAATTTCGTAATCGCCGGACTCCGTTGATTTTACTGGCTCTTAGCTTACTTCTTTTTGCCCCTTTTTTTTCTCTTAACGGTAATATTTTTTTCTCACTCTGCGCTTACCTCGAACATTGGGAATTCAACGCTTCTCTCTATCGCCTGGGCACCCTGTTGGTTGCCGACCACGGTTATCTGCGTCTGTTTTTAGGATCTGGCTACCTTCTCTTCTGGCTCTTTATCAGCTTAAAAGCGAAGCTGCCCGTTCATCAACGTCCGGTTATGTTGTTGACCGGTCTCCTGCTGGTTTCGCCCACGGTGCATCCCTGGTACGGTCTCTGGCTGTTGCCTTTTCTGGTTTTCTACCAATTTCGAGCCGGCCTGCTTTTTGTATCCCTGCTACCGCTCTCATATATTGTTCTGGAAGGTTTTCAGGCCAGTGGCGTATGGCGGGAAAATTACTGGATCACAAGCTTGATTTATACACCTCTGATTTTAGCTTTGGGAGATAAAATCCGCAAGTACTTAACAATTGATCGGCAAAAGGCTGATTGACAATATCTTCATCATATTGATTGATTCTTGCATCTGTTTTATGCTATTAATAATATGTAACTTTATAGCAGTAAAAGGAGGTGTTAAGTATGCAGTCAAATTTACAGTCTAAAAAAGCCAGGTTAAATATTCAAATCTCTTCCAAACTTAAAATAAGACTTGTTGAAATGTCAGCTTCTCAGGGTAAAAAAGTATCGACAATGGTTCGGGAGTCAATTGAAGAGAAGTTGAAACAGATTGAGAAAAAGAATTTTGAGGAAAAAATGAGGTGTGCTTATCAGGGGTTGGCCCAGGAAAATTTGAAGATTTCAGAAGATTTCAATTATGTTGATTCCGAGAACCTTTCATGAGGAGAACATATGTCTGATCTTAAAGTGGAACGTGGGGATGTTTATTATGCGAATCTTGATCCGGTTGTGGGGCGTGAAACCGGTAAAACTCGGCCTGTGTTAGTGATTCAAAATGATATTGGCAATAGCTACTCACCGACTACCATTGTTGCCATAATTACTGAGTACTCAGTAAAAAAAGCCTCCTATCCAATATGCGTTGCACTCAAAAAAGGGGATGCCCTTAAAAAGGATTCAATTGTTAATTTGTCACAAATTAGAACTATTGA
>JAYEGS010000124.1:0-3631 GCA_034659215.1 Pseudomonadota bacterium
CCCTCTGGCACTATAGACAGGCTTTTTCTGATGATGTGCTTACGCAAAAACTGCAAGAAAAAATTGCTCAATGGAAGCTTGAGTCTGTGGGTAAATAGGTTGGCAAAACTATGATGTGGCCTCAATTTCGTTTTATCCTTTTAATGCCGGGCAAGGGCGAATTGCCGGCGGCTGAAGCTTCTCTTTTTGTCGCATTGCAGCAGGAGAAAAAATGGGCTGAAGCGGTTAAGCTGTATGAATCTATTTTGTCACGTCAGCATGACTATTTACCGGCTTTGAATGCTTTGGCTAAAGTTGCCTATGAGAATAAAGATTATGAAGCCTCTTTTCAGTTGCTTGCCCGGATAATGAAAAAATATCCTCCGCATCCACTCTGGTTGAATAATCTGGCCGTGGTTATGGCGACTCGAAGCGAGATTGCAAAAGCTGAGACAATATTTCGAAAAGCCCTTACTTACGAGTTAAGTACCGTCGAGATTCTCTATAATTGGGGTTGTTTATTGGTTTGTCAGGGGAAAGCTGAAATGGCTCTGGAAGTGTGGCGACAGGGACTTGACAAGGATCCATTGCACCGGCCGACCCTCTTTGCCTTAAGTCGTTTGTGTAAAGAGCAGGGGTTGGTTGCGGAGGCTACCATTTATTGCCGTCAACTTTTGGCAATGGTGCCTGACGAGGCTGAGTATCGACAGAATCTTGGGCTCATGCTTTTGAAACAGGGAAATCTGCTTGAGGGATTTAAACTTTATGAAGCTCGTTGGCAGGCCAATCGCTTAACAACCTTGCCGTCGGAACAGCTTTGGGACGGTGACATCTCTCTGCTCAAAGATAAAACTATTTTGCTTTGGGCCGAACAAGGTCTTGGTGATACCCTGCAATTTGCTTGCTACCTGCCCCAATTACAAACTGTTGCCAAGCATGTTGTAGTGGCGGTGCCAAATCCTTTGATTGGTTTGATGCAGCGTAGTTTTCCTTTATTGGAGGTTGTTTCCAGAAAAGATTTGAAGCGAATTAAGTACCAGCTCCAGGCGCCGCTTTTGAGTCTGCCCTATCTGTTTGGCAGCGATTTGGCAAATCTGCCGGATTGTGTTCCTTATCTGCAGATTGAGAAAGGCTTTTTTGAGCGGTGGCGAAAGACTCTCGGAAGTACTGAAAATCTTCGGGTTGGTTTGGTCTGGGGAGGAAACCCTGCGCATCGAAACGATGCCCGTCGGTCGATGGCTCTTTCTCTGTTTGCGCCACTTTTTAGAGTGGAAGGGGTTTCGTGGTATTCGCTGCAAAAAGGTGAACAGGAGAAAGAGCTGGAGGGTTTTCTGCTTGTTTCCGGGAATAGTGGTTGTCTGGAAAATCTGGCCCCAAAATTAGATAGTTTTGAAGATACGGCGGCGGCGATGGATCTGCTTGATTTGGTGATTTCGGTTGATACTTCGGCCGCCCATCTAGCCGGGGCCTTGGCTAGACCGACGTGGTTACTGTTACCCTTTGATGCGGATTGGCGCTGGATGCTGGAACGTCGCGATTCGCCATGGTATCCGACTATGAGTCTTTTTCGTCAACCATCTCCCGGGGACTGGGAATCGGTTGTTGCAGCAGTGCAGGATCGGTTGGAGGGGATTGTTAATGGTCGCCTTAAAAGAGCTACCCATATCTGGTCGGATGGTGACACTTAAAATAAAATGTTAAAAGAGGTTTACATCTAATGCGGGCTTTGCCCGCAACTCAAGGCATAAAGGCACAGAGGCAGAAGGCGCAAAGCTTTAATCGACGCTTGTCATAACTGCGGGAGTCATTCACCGTAAATAAGGGGTAATTCCGGATGTCAAAACATATAGATGGTATCATTCGTATAATAAATACAGTTTATTCAGGACCACAGTTGACTGATGATTCGTTCAAACACCTGAAAACAGTAGAGAATGTTCTAGCATCCCATGGAGATGATGTCAAAGACGGAGTCGCAAATTACTATAAAAATAATGCTTGGCCTCTGGATAATGAATTATCTCTTATTTTGTTTCTTCACAAAACATTAAACTTTAAAGACAACGGATTTTTCTTGTCGCAAAAGCTTGACCAACTCATTCCAAAAATGAATTCTCCAGAAGATTTTTCTGAAATATTCTGGAATATAGCGAGAATAAACTTTACAAGAACAAGTAATAGTCTTGGTATACCTGAGTTGAGAGGCTGTTTTCATGATATTTCAAACAGACTGAAGGATTTTTTAAAGCCAAGTGCCATATTAAAGACAAAAAAAACGAAAAGAATAAAAAGAATTGCTATTATCAGTCCACAAATTCTTGGCATGAGGCATTCTCCAACTAGAGAAGCATTTAATATTGCTTGCCACTTGGAAGCCCACCATGCCTGTGAAGTTTTTATATTCAACACAAATGGGATGAATTATTCAAATAATTTCCAGATATATGATCCAATGATAGCTAATCATGTAAGTGGTTTCAGTGGAAAAAAGAGCATTAAAATTGACTACATGGAATTTGTTAATAAAACCATCAACCTTATCAGCTTTCCGGCTGAGAGAATGTCGACACGGAAAATAGCTGACATTTTGCAAGCTTTATCATTTCTGGAGGTTGATGCAGTTATTTCCCATGGAGAAAATCTGTTTATACAGGATGCCATATATCAAACTGTGCCCTCTATTTTCGCAACAACTGGAGGTGTAGTTCCCTTTGCTCACTCAGATGCATATTGGGTTCCTGGAAATTTGTTGACCTCAACATTAAAGGACACTGCTTTGAAATATGGGCACGCAGATTTTATGGAAGAAAGCATGCTGGTCACTCCAGAGGGTCGGGCGGATGAAGTAGCCGACAGATCCTTGTTTTCACTCCCGGATGATGCAGTGATCTATCTGGTGGTCAGTACCAGAATGGTCGACGAAATCGATTCTTCTTTTTCCGGTATGTGCACCAAGTTACTTAACAGTAACAGAAAAGCTTATATTTTACTGGCAGGAGTGAATGATATTAATCTTGAGCCCTTGTTTGACAAGGAAATGGTTCGCTCTCAGAGGATCATTAATGCTGGTTTTCAGAATGATTTACCGGCTATTTGTTTAATGTCGGACATTTATTTGAACCCATTCAGGATGGGGGGTGGAACCAGCTCACAAACAGCGATTTTAAATGGGCTACCTGTCGTAACAATGAATTATGGCCATATTAGTGCAGTTGTTCCAGTTGATCACCGACTGAATTCCTGGGATGATTATCTTTCTTATGCAATTCGCTTAGGTGAAGACAAGTCTTTTATGGAGGAAGAACAAAATCTTTTCATGGAGCATTTTTGCTCAGTCCTCCAGGCGAAAAAACAGATTGAGAAAATCTTTAATAAACTGCAAGTTATTGCTGAGGCAAAGTACTGAGGATAATGAATTATTACGTTGAGGCGCTTTAATCCAGATTTTCAAGAGCTTGGCTGGCATCAATGTTCCATGGTTCTATTTCCAGGACAAGATTGAAAAAATTGCGCGCTTCTTCTTTAGATCCCAGCGATAGGCAGAGACTGCCTATCATCATCAGGGCGTCGGTGTCTTTCGGGTTTGATTTTAGAACCTCGTGATAGTGTATCATGGCCTTTTCCGGATGACCTTCGATGACGAAGATAAAAT
>JAYEGS010000125.1:0-3605 GCA_034659215.1 Pseudomonadota bacterium
AGAACCGCCTGATAGTAGAAGCCCGCCAGGGCGTCTTTTTCGGCGTAGTAGTAGAGCGTGTAGGTTGAGCCTTCATAGTTTTCGTCCTGAAAGCGGACAAAGAGTTTGATAAGTCCCGCTTGGGTTGAGATCGCGGCATCGGCAACATGGATAGGCTTGGGATTGAAATATGTCACCGCGGCCCGGCCATCGGCTTGAACCTCGCTGACTTTGAGCAGATAACCGCCGTCCGTCCGCTGCCATTCACCGGCCATGATGCTGTAGTCAGGTTTAGCGGCTGGTGGAGTCTCATCGGCCCAAGATGGATGAGTATGGTACGTGACGGCCCAAAGCACGATCAAAGCCATTACGAATAGTCGCCAATTCAAAATAGAAATTTTTTTCAGTACCTCACGCATATTTTTCTCCTGAAACTTTTCAACTTCATGCGCAGCAACCCAACCCCAAACCGCCTTATACAACCCGCGTACCTGTTCATTTGAAAGGGTTGCAAACCAAGTGTCCGACTGATAGGAGCAATCAACTAAAAGTCGGCCGCTGCCTTTGGTAAAGAGCTCCGTAGAGCCGGTTTCATCAAGAAATGCGAGCCAGTCAGTGCCGTTCAGGGAGGCAACCAGATCTCTTCCGTAGGCGGCAATGGCGGTGCGTTTGACGAGTTGCGGAAGTTTAGGCAGAAGTTGTTGATATTGGGTCGAGTCGGTCAACCCTTTTTCGATTTGAGCCAATCCGGCCAGAACTTCACGCCGATATCCGTCGCGCTGCCAAGCCCGGTAGCGGTTAAGCGAAAACCATGTGAGCAACAGCAAGACACTCAAGCCCAGCGCATAGCCGCCCGGCGCCGGCGGGAGCCAGGAGGCCGGGGCCGGAGTGACGATGTCGTGGAGGTTTTGCAGGCTGCCGGGATCCATTAGCGCGACCCTCTGATTTTAACCTTTCCTGCTGCCGGTTGTTTGCCGGGGATGTAACCCAAGGTTTTTCTCACTTGGGCGGCAACCGGGTCGGCGGTATGGAGCGGCAGAATGGGGACGCCGAATTTGACCAGGGTTTCGGAGAGGTTTTTTAAGCGGCCTTGAAGAAATTCGGGAAAGCTTTTTTGCAGGCGTTTATCTCTGGTGTCGAGGAGAATTTGTCGGCTGCCGTCACTGATCACCAGTGTCCGGTTTTCCGGAAGTTTTCCGGCCAGCGGGTCATAGATCGGCAAAAGCATGACGTCATTGTGTCGGCAGAGCAGTTTAACCTGATGCAGGCTTTTATCGCTGAGGCCGAAAAAATCGCTGATGACGCAGATGAGATAATCATGGCTCGCCAGATGCCGGGCCTTTTCCAGAGCCTGATCGAGCCCCTCTCTGTTGCTTGCAATATTACGCTCAACTCCCAGCGCATTGTTTTGCCGGACAATATGCTGGAGAATTTGCATAACGGTTTTTTTACTGCGTCGGGGTTTGACCTCGCGGATTTCGGAGTCGTTGAAGATAATGGCACCGACCCGGTCTCCCGCACTGACAACCCGCCATGCGGCCAGGGCCGCAGCCTCGGCGGCGGTGACCGATTTCAGGTTGACCCGGGAGCCGAAAAACATGGAGATGCGTTGATCGACAAGCAGCAGTACCGGGCGTTCCCGCTCTTCGCTGTAGACCCGGACATAGGCTTGCCGGGTACGTTTGGTCGCCTTCCAGTCGAGGCTCCGAATATCGTCTCCCGGCCGATACTGGCGCAACTCCTCAAAATCGAGTCCCCGACCGCGCAGACGGGAGCCGTGGCGTCCTGAAAGCAGGCTGTGTACCGGTTGGCGCGGCAGAAAACTGAAGCCAGCCGCCTGGTGCTGGAGGCGAATCAGATCCTGCAGGGAGACGTAAACTCCGGGGGTGGGGTTGTTTTTTGCCATGTTTTCACGCTACCGCTACCAGTTTGATGATTTCATTAATCACCTGATCAACGGTCATCCCTTCGGCATTGGCTTCATAGCTGAGGATTAAACGATGGCGCAGGCAATCGTGCACCACGGCCCGGATATCATCGGGGATGACATGGTCGCGGCCATTGAGCCAGGCCTGAGCCCGGGAACATTTGTCCAGAGCCAGGCTGCCGCGCGGGCTGGCTCCGACCTCAAGCCATTGCGCAAGTTGGTCGCTGTAATTTTCCGGGTAGCGGGTGGCGCTGATTATAGAGACGATGTAGCGTTCGATACTCTCCGAGGAGTAAATGTTGGAGATTTCATCTCGGGCAGCAAAGACCATCTCCTGGGGGATCGGTTCGGCTTTTTCCGGATTTTTATGGTTCTGTTCGTTTCTGACCAGGCGGATAATCTCAAGTTCTTCATCATCACTCGGATAGTCGATCCGGACATGCATCAGAAAACGATCCATCTGGGCTTCGGGCAGGGGGTAGGTGCCCTCTTGTTCAATCGGGTTCTGGGTCGCTAAAACCATGAACAGGGGCTCCATCTTATGGCTCTTGCCGGCGACCGTCACCTGTCTCTCTTCCATGGCCTCAAGCAGGGCCGCCTGCACCTTGGCCGGGGCGCGGTTGATCTCATCGGCCAGGACAAGGTTGCTGAAAATGGGGCCGGGTTGAAATTCGAGAAGATCTTTGCCGCCGACATTGTGATAGATCTCGGTACCGGTGATGTCGGATGGTAAAAGATCCGGAGTGAACTGGATGCGGGAAAGGTCGGCATTGAGGTTCTTTGCCAGACTATTTACGGCCCTGGTTTTGGCGAGTCCGGGCAGCCCCTCAAGCAGGAGATTGCCGTTGGCCAGCAGGCCGAGGAGCAATTTGTCAATTACCGGCTCCTGACCGATAATTGAGAGGCCGATGCGATTTTTCAGCTCATTGATGGCAATAAGTGCACTCACGATAGGTTACCTGTGTTGACGATTTTTTTTATAAAGGCAACCGGCCTCAAGCAAAAATTTGGGGCCGGTTGCTTGCGCTCAGGCACTATTTAGTGCCTGAGCGATTAGATCAGTTTCCGGGGATCTCTATAAGTCCCTTCTCCTTGATTTGCTTAAGGATGCTTAAAGCCTTAAGGGATTGATAGTTGATATTGCTGGCGTTAAGTGTCATTCCTTCCTGGAAAGGATAACCGGACATTGAGGCCAGGAACTTCTGGATCTGCTCCTGAATCGGTACGAACAGCCACATATTGTCTGCCATCCAGCGCATGTATAACCCCGACTCCTCCCAGGCGTGTTCATAGGGGTCGGCTTTAAGGTGAATAATTGTGGGCCAGGAGGGCTCGAAACGAACCGCATCGGCGATATTGCCCTCAAGCGTGGCAAAATGAACTTTCCAGTCATTCCAGCGGATGGCATTAAACTCTCCGCCCTGTCCGAAATAGAAAATCTGCTCGCGCGGCCCCTTGTCAACTTCGCCTTTGAAACGGGGCAGGAAGTTGTAGCCGTCAAGATGCACGCGCCATTTTTTGCCGTTGGCAGTGTAGCCGGTTTTCAACTTTTCAACAATATTGGGTTCGCCGGCGGCGGCCATCAGGGTCGGCATCCAGTCTTCTTGCGAGATGATGTCGTTGTTCTTGGTGCCGGGTTTGATGACGCCGGGCCAACGCACAACCAGAGGAACCCGAAAACCGCCCTCCCAGGTGGTGC
>JAYEGS010000126.1:0-3583 GCA_034659215.1 Pseudomonadota bacterium
TTTTTCAATCGTCGATTCCAACTCCTTAACCCGCTCCCGGAGCTCCTTAATCCTGAGCTCCCGCCCGACAAAAAGATCATTTATTCGTTCAAGTTCGGTGTTTTTTTCTTTCAGTTCGGCGGCTCGTTCTTTGACTCGATCCTCCAACCTCACCTTGTACCTGTTCAATTCATCCTCGGCGTGCTTGCGCTCGGTGATATCTTCACCGATAGACTGATAGGAAACAGCCTCACCCTGAACATTAAATTGGGCACGATTGATCCAACGAACCCAGCGAACCTCACCCCCAACCCCAATCACCTGGTGCTCATGTGATTGATTAGGGGAATCGATGGTTAATGCAAAGATATTCGCCATCACGATTTCCCGCTCGGCTTCCGGTATCAACGAGGCGAAAGGCAAACCCAGCAACTCCTCAGACGTCTTATCAAAATATTTACAATAGGCCTGATTGGCATATGTGATCACACCGCCGGGCCGGAAACGGCAGATCAAAACCGGTGTCTCCTCCGCCACGGCCCGGTAACGTTCCTCACTTTCACGAAGCTTTTCGTTTGTTCTCGACAATTCCAGCGTGCGAGTCTCCACGGCTTTTCGTAGTCGACGGTTGAAAACAAACAAAACAAAGTAGCCCAGCAAAACCAACCCCAGACAACCCAGCAACCAGGGAAATAGACGGGTCACATAGCTCGATCGACTGAGCCGCTTGATCTCTCCGGCATGGCGCGGCAGCCAGCGCTGAAAAACGGCGTTCCGGCGCTCTTCGGAGATGGCGAACAGGGCCTTATCCAGCAGACGCGCGAGTTGCGGCCAGTCCTTGCGCACTCCAAAACGCTGACCATTATCCGCCATATTAAAGGCGGCATTGACCTTTAAATTGGTAATGCCATTGCGCACCGCCAGAAAGCTGTTGACTCCCAAAACACCAACGTAAGCGTCTGTTGCCCCGGAGGCAACCAGACGCAGCCCTTCCAGCGGAACAGTAACATAACGAGGCCTGAGATCCGGAAATTGGACAATCAGCTGTTTGCTGGACGAATAACCCTCGACCAGTGAGAGACTAAGCTGTTGCAGTTCTTTAAGTGAACGCAGTTGGGGAGTCTCGCTGCGGGTCATGATAACCAGCGGGGTGGAGAGGTAGATTTTGGTAAATTCGATAAAAGTCTCCCGCTCGGGCAACTTTACCACGGTGGCTACAACATCCAGACGCCGCTCTCGCAAGGCTGACATCTGTTGCGACCATGAGAGGTTGGAGACAATCTCAAAACGAATGCCCAAATAACGTTCAATATCAGCAAAAAAATCGACTGCCACACCTTGCAGATGGCCTTCAGCATCGAGAAACGTGTAAGGGCCGTAACCAACATCAACACTCATACGAATGACCGGGTGGGCCTCGAGCCAAGCCTGTTCAGCCGGGCTAAGTGCCGGCTTACCGGCCCAGCAGGGACTGCAGACCAGCAGTATAAGAGCAAGTGTAACTGCCAAAATTTGACGCAGAATGCTAACTTGAAATCGCATTGTCAATTTTCAACCTTCAATTCCATCTCATTAACCCGCTCCCGGAGCTCCTTTATGCGAAACTCCCGCCCGATAAAAACGTCATTCATGCTTTCAAGTTCTGCGACTTTCTCTTCCAAGGCAGCGGTCTGCTCTTTGACCAAGGTTTCAAGGTGCTTTTGATACTTCTCCAATTCTGTTTCCGTCCGTTTACGCTCCGTAATATCCAGAGCCGTAAAGGTTACCCCGGCTGAAAGATCATTAAGATTTAAGGGGGGCGAACTTAAGAGAACATCGATCAGCTTGCCATCTTTACGGAGCATACGGGTTTCAACCGTTCCGGTTCCCCGTTCACTTATCTGCCTGTATTTTTCACGACCGACAGATTCAAACTCTTCGTCGGTCGGGTATACTATCCGGGCATTTTCTCCTAACAGCTCGGCTTGAGTATAACCCAGCATGGCGCAAAAGCGCTCATTAACCTCATTCAATACCCGATCAACGACCACCCCGATGCCGGTGGGTGCGGCCCGAAAGACACTGAAGAGACGATTCGCACTTTGCTCAAATTTATCTTTTTCAATCTGTAACTCCCTGGTTCTCGTCCCGACCAAGGTCTCCAGTTTTCTTTTTTTATAGAGAATTGCCAAAAAAAAGCCGCTGGCAAAGACGACGAACAACAATATCCACTGCCCCAACTTTTTAGCCGCGCCAACGTAAGTTACCTGGCCATAGTTTTTATAGGGCCCAACCCGCAGCTCTTTCATAAGGTTTTCGACAGCGTTGTAATGCAAAGGGGGCAGCCAACCGACATAGCCGCCAGCAAGTGCCGCCGGGTGTTTTTCCGGCATCGTCATGAGGGCTACCGCAACTTTTCGCGTCAACTCGTCTGCGGTACCGTCTAATTTTGCCAAAGGCCACTCAGGGTACAATCGGGTACTGTGGGGATAGATAAATTCATCTGTTTTCAGGCCGAGAATGGTGAAATCAGTCAGGTTGATTTTGCCTTTTTCGGCGAGACGTTCCAATATCCCGGTCCGGTCGGCCCGGGCAAAGATCACGCCGCCAAATTGTTTTTCGCCTTTGCCGCCCACATTATTGACCAGCGTCAAAATCCGGCTTACATTAAACGATTCCTTCAGAGCAATATAGGCGGTGGGATTGGTTAAAACAAAATCAACCCGACTCTCTTCAACCACCGCTTCCATGTCAGCAAAATCCACAATCGGGATCATAGCAAAACGATAGCCTTCGATCGCTTGAGTAAGGTATGTCGCTGTAGCTGACCATTTCTTGCGAGCGGCTTCAACTCCGTTAAGGGCTCTGACCCCGATTTTTACGATTTTCACCTCTTGAGTTGGAGTGGCAGATAGTGGTGCCAGGCTCCAGAGCAAAAGAGCAATTCCCAGCCATAAAACAGTTACCAAGCGTGATATTCGCCACTTTTTAGAGCCCGACGGCCTCATACTAAACTCCAAAATAATTTTGCCGGCGTCGTAAAAACAAAATAGCCGGCCCACTTTTCTGAAAATCTGAAAAGCAGTCCGGCTATCTAGTGAAAACACCTAGTTTTTCATCTCAAACCTTTGCCAAGTTGACATTTACTGAGATTGCACACAAGCTACTTATTAGTACATTAACGAATATAATGACCCAAGTCAAACTAAAGAACCCACATAACAAAAACCCTGGACACAATTTTTCTTTGAATTATTAAAAGAGATGTGATATTATACCGACACAGTGAAAAAGTGGTACAACAAATTACCATCGAGAGGGAGATATGGAACGAAACATCAGCGATCAACTCGTTTCATGGATGAAAAAACAGTCTCGCAAGCCACTTATTGTGCGCGGGGCAAGGCAGGTTGGCAAAACATATTCACTCGAAGAGTTTGGTAATAAGAATTTTAAGACCTGCCATTACCTCAATTTTGAAGAAGACGAACAATTAAACTCAATCTTTACTAAAGATCTAAAACCTGATCGAATACTCAAAGAGTTGGAATTTTACCTTGATAGTTCTATTAGCGTAAAAGAGGACGTCCTGTTTTTCGATGAGATCCAGGCTTGCCCCAGGGCT
>JAYEGS010000127.1:0-3577 GCA_034659215.1 Pseudomonadota bacterium
CTTCGAGTAAAACTTCCATAGACAGACCACCTGTTTTTGTTACAACCTAAGTATAGTGTAATATTTTTTGGATGTAACAAAAGTATAAGGGAAAGAATGTCTCTATGTCAAGAAGAATATAAGATATATTCTTCTTGCTTTTTGTGAAAATCTATTCGTGCTCTTCCATGTGCTATGAAGTTCATAAATGAAAATATCGTGATATTTGTTGTCTGGCCCTCTGGTGCAAACAATCTAAATCCCACTCTGCGAATGCACTAATTTTAAATGCGGAAGATGTGCTCTCAGCTCTGAAAAACTAATTGATAGATCCTTGTAGGTTGAAAATTCATTTTGAATTCTTGACTTTTCAACCTGTATTGCTCTAGTGTAGTTCCTATGATTAAACGCGAATATGATGAAAATGAATTGCGGACACTGATGGCTGAATTTCCGGTTACGGCGATTCTTGGGCCAAGGCAATCCGGGAAAACAACCCTTGCACACAGATTCAAGGCGGATCATTTTTTCGATTTGGAAAATCCGACCGATCAAGCGATGTTAGAGGACGCAAAGCTTGCGCTCGAACCGCTCTCGGGGCTTATTGTCATCGATGAAATCCAGCGGGTTCCAGAACTTTTCCCCTTAATCCGCTATTTAGTCGATACCCGAAAAGATCAACGATATCTGATTCTTGGAAGTGCGTCGCGAGATTTAATTCGCCAATCGTCAGAATCAATGGCGGGCAGGATTGCTTATCATGAACTGCAGGGTTTTCGCATGGGTGATGTGGGGGCAGATCAGTGGCGAAAACTGTGGATAAATGGAGGTTTACCTCCGGCGTTTACAGCACATAGTGATGCCCAAAGTCAACGCTGGCGACAACAATATATTGCCACTTTTCTTGAACGCGATATCCCCCAACTTGGTATTACCATTCCGGCAGCGACGTTACGGCGATTTTGGACTATGTTATGTCACTATCACGGACAAACCGTCAACTATTCTGAGTTCGCCCGCTCATTTGGTATCTCAGATATGACGGTTCGCCGCTATCTTGATATTCTTGAGGGTACGTTTATGGTACGTCTGCTGCGTCCGTGGCGTATGAATACTGGTAAACGATTGGTTAAGAGTCCAAAGCTTTATGTGCGCGATTCCGGGCTGTTTCATTCCCTGTTATCTGTAGGATCCGAACGTGACCTTATGAGCCACAATAAGCTCGGAGCTTCCTGGGAGGGCTTCGCGCTTGAGACCGTAGCTCGTTCCATCGGCAAGCGTGGAGAGGAGTTTGCTTTCTGGGCGACGCACTCAGGTGCTGAAGTGGATCTTTTCTGGCAGGCGCAAGGGAGCAACTGGGCAGTAGAAATTAAATATGGAAGCACTCCCAGATTGACTCCTTCCATGAAGAGTGCGATCCAGGATTTAAAGCTTGAACACTTGTGGGTGATTTATCCCGGCGACAGGGTGTACCCTTTAGCAGGTCGGATCAGCACATTGCCGTTGGCCCTCGTTTCTTCTGAATTGTGCTGCAAATAAATAGAGAGTATAGCACGATCCCTCATTATTGTAACGTGGTGGGGGGCATGTGGTTTGGGCTTGTGAGATGAATAGTTAATTTTGACTTGAACTCAGGTGAAATATGGTATGACTGATTTTTTATCACATGAAATGCTAAGAGATATGGAGAGTGCTCCTGAGGCGCACCAACCGACAAATTTCTGGAGCAAATTATTCCCCTCAATAGTTACCGAGGTGGAAGAGTTTGGACTTTTGAATTTTCGCCGGCATCATAGCGCGTTGAATTTTTATGTTCCGGCTTATGCCGGTGATGGTGGAAGTCAACAGCTTGCCAACTATGATTATTTGACTTTTAGAAGATTTGATAATCCTTGCAACCGGCCAAAACTTGATAGTGTCTGCGAAAGTCAGGTTGGTAATCCTCTGCAGCAGTTTGAGTTTTCAGGTAATCTGTACAGTCGCTCTTTTCTAAATTATTTACGGGGACTGGTCTATCTTAAAAGTCTGGTTGACACTGATACGATAACTTCGGTTTTGGAAATTGGCGGTGGTTATGGAACTTTAGGTGAAATCTTTTTGAAAAGTGATTTTGATCGCTATTTCTATGTTAACGTGGATATCCCCCCGCTTGCTTATATCTCTACTCGTTATTTGGAAGAGGTTTTTGGTAAGGAGAATGTTGCCGGATACGATGTAACAAAAGAGATGGATGTGATTGATGTTGCGGAGATGTCGAAGAGATATAAAGCCATGGTTCTTTGTTCATGGCAGCTGCCTCGATTGCAGGGAGTTTTTGATCTTTTTGTCAACTATATCTCTTTTCAGGAGATGGAGCCCGATGTTGTTGAAAACTACGCAAAACATGTAAATCGATTGGTGAAAAATTACATTTTGCTTCGTAATCAACGCTACGGTAAGCAGGTTGCGAATAAGGTTGGAGATTTTGGCGTCTTGGAACCGGTTACTCGTGAGCACTATCTTAAGTTTTTTTCCGGTTTTGATTTAGTTGGGGTTGATAGTAAGACCTTTGGTGAAGAAAAGGGTGGATTTGCGTCGGAGGTAATGGTTCTTAATCGGCAAGATAAGTATTAATCTGAGAGATAAAGCGATTAATTCATCTCTTGACTATTCATATTTAGAATATTATACTTGAAATATGAATAAATTTATAAATAGAAAAAAAGAGTTGCAGCAACTCCAATCTCTTTACGATGAAGGTCAAGGGGGCAATCTTGCTATAGTTTACGGTCGTCGTAGACTTGGCAAGACAAGATTGTTGAAGGAGTTCAGTCAAAAGATTCCTCATTGTTACTTTATGGCCGATAGAGCAGGTGAAGAGACTTTGAAGCGTTCTCTTGCTACGGCTATGGCTACTGCTCTGGATGAACCATTGCTGGAGACGGTCTCTTTCTCTTCATGGTATGATCTTTTTTCAGCCTTCGATAAATTTCGGCCTGATAAGCAAAAGTTTCTCCTTATCATTGATGAATACCAATATATTTGTCAGGTTCAGCCCGCTTTCTCCTCTTTTATTCAAAAGTGGTGGGATGAAAAATGGCAGTTTGAAAACATTATGGTTGTACTTTGTGGTTCAGTTACATCAATGATGTATAAAGAAACCATCGCTACAAATTCACCTCTGTATGGGCGTGCAACAGCTCAGATTCTTCTTGAACCATTTGCTTATAAATATATTAAGGAATTTCTGCCGGGCAGAAGTGATGTCGAACTGGTTGAGATGTATAGTTTAGGGGGAGGAGTTCCCAGATATCTTGAATTATTGAAAAAATACTCAACATTTTCACAGGCACTTCGTAGTTTGGCATTAAATCGTTCAGGGATTCTTTACCATGAAGCGCGTTATCTACTGAATGAAGAGATTTCGACCCCTAATACCTGTTGGTCTATTTTGAATGGGCTTGGTAACGGGACTGGGCGCATATCCGAGCTCGGAAGTTTGTTGCGGCTGCCTGCCAACCAGCTGACCAGATACATCGAATTGTTGCGCGATCTCTTTCTTGTGTATCGCGAAGTTCCAGTGCTCGAAAAAAATCCCCAAAAATCAAAAAAAGGTTTT
>JAYEGS010000128.1:0-16557 GCA_034659215.1 Pseudomonadota bacterium
AGTAGAATAGGGTAGAAGGGAAGAGGAGCTTATGTCCAGAAAATATTTAGTTATCTTAATTTTGCTCTGCTCTTTTTTGGCGGCCTCTGTTGGGCTGCTACCACAGGTTTGTCAGGCGGCTGCGGCGACGGCGGTTGATGATTCATGTGGAGATGAGTTTTCCGAGTATGATGAAGTCGAAGGTTTCAGCGACCCTCTGGAGGGGATGAACCGGGCCTTTTTTACGTTTAATGACACTTTGCGGCGTTGGTTTCTGGAACCGACTGCCAGCGGCTATCGCAAAGTTACGCCCAGTATGTTTCGAACCGGGTTGCTTAATTTTTTTAATAACCTGTTGGAGCCGACGCGAGTTATTAACTGTCTTTTACAGGGTCGTTTCACGGTTGCCGGGGAGACTTTTCTGCGTTTTGCGCTTAACTCTACGGCAGGGGTTGGTGGTCTTATGGATCCGGCGACTTTTGACGGTATGAAATCGCATGAATATCAATTTACCTCGACCTTGGCCCATTATGGAGCCGGCAGCGGGCCCTATCTGATACTGCCTCTTTTTGAGCCGAGCGATATTAGAGGAACTTTTGGTCTGGCTGGTGACACCCTGGTTTCTCCCCTCTTTTATGTTACCCGAGGTGATCTTCTGGCAGCACTTGCCGTAAAGGGTTCAAATGCGATCAATCGAACCTCTTTTAAGCTTGGTGAATATGAGAAGCTGATTAGTGGCTCTCTCGATCCCTATGTCGCGGTTCGGGATGCTTATGTTCAACATCAGCGAAAGCTGTGGGGAGTGGATAGTGACATGATTCGAGGTTTAAATCCGTGCGTATTGGAGTAAAGTTTATGCGGCACCAACGTTTGATTTCATTTTTACTACTTTCACTGTTTCTTTTGTTTGCTTTGGTTCCGCTGAACCTCTGGGCTGATGATTCCGGCCCCAGCCGGCAGTTGGAGGTTAGTATCAATCAGCTGCTTGAGGTTTTACGGGATAAGAGTCTCAAAGGGGCTGAAAAGCAGAATCTTCGTCATGAGCGCATTGCCGAAGTTGTTTTTTTACAGTTCAATATGCGCCGTATGGCGATGCTCTCTCTGGGTCGCGATTGGCGAGGTTTGAGTGAAGATGAACGCACTCATTTCACTGACCTTTTTAGAAAACTGCTGAAAAAAAGCTATGTACCCACTATCGATGGTTATGCCGATGAGCAGATATCCTATCGTAAAGAGGTTATTAAGGGCGATAAGGCCGAAGTTAGAACTATGGTCATCAGCCGGTCCCGAGATATCGAGATTCCTCTCAATTATAGGCTCCAGTTTAAAGAGGGGAGATGGTTGGTTTATGATGTGATCATAGAAAATGTCAGTCTGGTTCGCAACTATCGCAGTCAATTTGGCCCGATTATGAAAAAAAGAGGTTTTGGCGAACTTATTGCTCAGATGGAGAAAAAGGTCGCCGAGGCCGGGAAAGAAGAGAATGGTTGAACCAAGGCCAAGTCAAAAAATCGGTTTTGACTGGCAAAATTCGCCGCTTTTTTGTTTTTGTGAAAGCGCGGATTGGGAACTCTTTCTCCGGGCGGTTGAGACGTGTGAGCAAGCGGCCGGCAGCCGGCTCTGGTCTGAAGGTGAGAGTGGAAATCTCTTAATCTGTGTCCTGAGCGGGACGCTTGAGGCGGTAAAAAAGACGCCGGGCTGGGGTAAACCGATTATTATGGCCCAATTTCATCCCGGAGCCACCGTTGGTGAACTTGTTTCTGTTGATAGCGGTCTCCATTCAACGACCTTGCATGTAGTTGAGGATGCTCAATTGTTGATCTGCAGGCCGCCTGAGGCCGAAACCCTGTTCAGTGATTTTCCGACAACCGCAGCGCGGTTCTGGCGTGGGGCGGCTTATCTTCAACAGCTCCGCTTGCGCCAGGCCAACTCTCGGCTGGCGACTTTGTTTTAAAGTGAATTTAAGAAGGTTGTAACTATTCAGCGTAAGTTGAAAATCATCTAATTCTGATGAATTCTAGTGAATTCTGGGGACATAACCTGATTCTCCACAGGAAATCGGGATTGTGTCCCCTGAATTTACGGGTTAGCTGAGTAGTTATAGAAGGTTTTAAATAGTGAAGCGAAAAAAAATAACGGTTATTGGGGCGGGTAATGTTGGGGCTGCTTGCGCGCATTGGCTGACGGCTCGGGAGTTGGGCGATGTCGTTCTTTTCGATGTTGTTGATGGTTTGGCGCAGGGTAAGGCGTTAGATCTCTTTGAAGCCTCTCCGGTTGATGGTTGTGATGTCTCGATTGTCGGTACCAGCAGTTATGCTGAGACGGCAAATTCAGATATCGTTATCATTGCTGCCGGTTTGGCGCGAAAGCCGGGCATGAGCCGTGATGATCTCCTCGAAAAAAACTGTAAAATTATCTCTTTTGTTACTCAGCAAGTGGTGAAACATTCACCCGATGCTTTTTTGTTGGTGGTGACTAACCCGCTCGATGCTATGACTTATGTTGTCAAACAGGTCAGTGGTTTTCCCAAAAATCGGGTTATGGGTATGGCCGGCATGCTTGATGCTGCGAGAATGCGCTCTTTTATTGCGTTGGAGTTAAAGGTCTCGGTTGAAGATGTCAGCGCCTTGGTTCTGGGTGGTCATGGTCAGGGTATGGTGCCTCTGGCCCGTTATTCGACGGTCGCCGGTATTCCTTTGACGGCTCTTATGAGTCCTGAAAAAATTGATGCAATCATTGAACGAACCCGCAATGGTGGAGCCGAAATCGTCTCTTTTTTAAAAACCGGCAGCGCTTTTTATGCTCCGGCCGCCGCCGTCGGGCGGATGGCTGAAGCGATTCTTAAAGACAAGAAAAGAATCCTGCCCGTGGCCGCTCTGCTTGAGGGTGAATACGGGATTTCCGATTGCTATGTCGGGGTTCCGGTAAAATTGGGCGGTCAGGGGGTTGAAGAGATTATTGAATTAGAATTGCTCCCGGAAGAACTAGCTGCCCTTGAAAGATCTCACCAGAGTATTTGTTCCCTGATCAAGAGACTAAAAATCTGATGGTTGAAAAATGAACGTTCGCCGTTTTCTTTGGCCCTCAATAATTATTGGCTTGTTGGCGGCTCTGTTTCTGCTGTTGCCGTTGGTTTCGTTGCCGGGCTTGAAAGATCGACTGGTAAACGAGTTTTCGACAACTCTGCAGCAGCCCTGCCGGATCCGGGAGGTGAGACTTAAACTTCTTCCGCGCCCTGCTATTTCGGTGCAAGGCATAACTTGCAGTGCGCCCGGTTTTAATCTAAAAGCCCGCTCCTTAGAGCTCGAATTTTCTCTGCTCTCCCTAATCTCTTTTTCTCCCCTGATCGACGGCATCCATCTGCGCGGGGTGTTGGCGGAAATTCCTTTTACCGCGCTGTTTACTGAGGACGGGCTCGAAGATGAGTTCTTCTCTTTTTCTCCGGGACGCTTGAGCGCTCTTTTCAAGAGCCGGAAGCCGGGTTCGACACTTGTTTCTCTCGATGATGCCATTTGTCAGGTGACAGAAGTTCCCGGCCTTAAGAGACCTTTGCTCTTTACCGCCCTAGCGGGTCAGTGGCGCTCTCAACTACAAAGCCAGAGTGAAAATCTTGACTTGGCCGGATCTTTCAATGGTGGTCGGGGTCGTTTGCAGATGACTTGGTATAAAGCTGAGAGTTTGCCTGCATCTGATAGCGACTCGCCGGCTGCGGATGCCGGTGATCGTTTGGAGATAGCCTGTCGCTTGCAAGGGATTTGCTTGCCTGAATCTGAGGAGGCCTTCTGGGGGCCGCATGAGAAACGTTGGCAGGTTGATTTTGAAAAAGGCGATCTGGAGTTCGATATTAATGGCGATCCCGAGGCCGGGCTGCGGTTTAGCGGCAGGCTCGCGGTTGTTGACCACCATCTCTCCTGCAATGATATAAACCGGACTCCAGATTCCGTTCGGCTCTGGTCTCAGGGCGCTTTGCGGGCAAACTTCTCAGGTTTTTTTCAGCGCCGCGAAGGTTATCTCAATATTAAAAATGCTGCTCTTGAATATCCGCAAGCCGCTACTCTTTTTACCCGTGGTCTGATTCGTTTTCGTAAACCTCTCTTTGTTGACCTTGTAAATCATCTTAAGGTTGATGATTTAGCGAAAGCCATGCACCATTGTCCTCTCCTGCAATTGCCCGGTTATCAGTGTCTGGGTCAATTGGAGGGTGATCTTAAGTTGATTGGTAATCCTTTGCAGACACCGGTTTTGCAAGCCAAACTCAACTCGGAGAAAATTGTTTTGCGGGCGGTAAGTTCTGAAGTGACCGGCCCGCCGCCAATTTCAGAGGCCGAACCGGAAATGATTCAGCCGGAGCTTGAACGTGGCGCGGTTACGGCTCTTGAGATTGAAGGAGATGAGCAGTTCTCGTCGCCGGATTATCAGAATATAGCGGCAAACTTTTTGCGCTCGCTGGCAGGATGGGAGTGGATTGTTAAAGGCGATTGCCGGATTGGTTTGTTGGGACTGCCGGATCTGCGCTTGGCCGAATTCTCTTTTTTGGCCGAAAAAAATCTGGTTCAGCTTGAAATTGAACGCCTGGCTGCACATTTTGGTCAGCAGGGTCAAATCCGGCTCTCCCTGATCCTTGATGATCTTCTGCACGAACCGCGTTGGCAGGCCTCTTTAGTGGTCAAAAAATTCGACCTTAAGCCCTTTAGTAAAACTTTGTCGTTGATGACCGGGATTCTCGATGCCTCTTTGGTTGGCGGAGGGCGATTGGGTTCTGATTTTGAGGGGGCTGAAGATCTTGTCTTTAACGGCAAATGGCAATTGCGGCAGGGGTGTTTTGTCCAGTCACCATTGTTTACGGCATTTAATCTTTTTTTGAGGCAGGAGAGGGGCTCACTTGTACCTGCGGAGTTTTCCGGTTTTTCCGGAAAATTTACTTTGCGTGACGAAATCTTGCGTTTAGATGAGCTTAAACTTAGTTCCTCAGGGAGTCAATTAAATGCCCGAGGGCGGTTTTTTAGAGCCGATGAACGGCTCGACTTTCGCGGTCGTTTGAATGAAAAAAACTCATCTCCATTCTCCATTCTTCTTTCCGGAAACCTTGATAAGCCAATCTTTACGACAGACTATTGATAATGAAGTTTTATAATTCTTAGCGCACCCTTGCTGACCAGATTTAATAAGTCTACCGAAAGCTTAAGAGTTACTATATATCAAGGTCGAGATCAGGTGTATTGCTAATAAACTGATATTGACCATCAAAGCAGATCCCGAGACCTTCACTCTCAGCACGAACTACCCGGCCATTCATTTTAATCCACGAGCCGGTACCTGAAAATGTGTTGAGATAGAGATTAACCTTAATAGTTGTATCCTTTTCTAGTAATTGACCATCGGTCAAAAGGAATGCTCCACTAGGTGAGATATCCCGGGTTTTCCATTTATATGACCGAACATTCTCACCGCCAAGCATAGTTTCAACATGAGCCGGAACCTGAAGGTTATATCTAGTTGTTGCTCTCTGTTCCATAATGTACCTATATTCTCAACTGGCTATATTTTTTGTTACAGTTCTGATATCTAAGCAACTTTAAGACCAACTGTAAAAACATGTAAAATTATCTGATTTACGTACTATCTCAGCCAATAGTAAGAATGTTGTAATGTTTTCCGACAAAAATTCCGTCTTACAGCTCTACAGTTCTGTTTGGTCTCTACCAAAACCCTGAGTTGAACTACATGGGTATTTATTTGTGGTGTTGCTGGGCCAAGGGTAAAATGACTTACTGAATCGGCAGCCGGGAGGTAAAAATGGGTGATGGAAAAGCTTTTAAAACTTTGAGAGATCGGGTTGGGTTTGGTTTTTCGACTCTTAGTTTTATAAGGTTAATCGGCCTTTTATTAGGTTTGATTCTCTTGGCACTTCCGCTACCGGTTCAATCCGGGGATTGGCAGACGGTGATAGATTCCGGGAGTGGTAGCGGAAAAACGGCAGCCCCATCTAATGGTAACGCCTGGCAAATTGAACGAAGCGACAACCTCAATTATCACACCCCCAAGAATAATGATTCCGAACCTTGCCGGCCCTTAATTTTCCCTTTAGAGTTTGAAGCTCCATTACTATATGATGAAAACACACCGGGAGTAAACCCCACCCGGAAAATCGGCGGCCACATTCAGATTTCCATCAACCAGGATCTCAAGGTGACGATGCAGATCCGGCAGCCGAACAATGGGTCCCGTATGTGTTTGAACGGCTCTTTTACTACTACAGCGAAGTTTAGTTACGACCGGAAGCTGCTATCTTTTTCTACTTCCGGAACCGGGGTTAAATCGTACCTCTCAGGTAGTGGGCAGCGGCGAGATAAACAAGTCAAAATATGGGTGAGAGGGGATTATAACCTTCGTCCCAGCAGGGTAATGGTTTCTGGGTGGTCTGGCCGCATCTTCTATAATGATCCTACCCGAACTCAATCAACAAATAAAAAGACCCATGCCGTTTGGCGTCATCCTTGCCGTCATGGCGTCCAGGGTGAAATTGAAGTAAAAGTCAAGTTTGATGATGATGAAGATGACCACCTGACACCATCAGATGAGGCCTATCTTAAGATTACCGTAACCAACTCTACCAGGCAAAAGCTCGATGGTTTTACGTTGTACGGCACTACTTCGGCCGCTATAAGGGGAAAGGGAGTCATTGCTTTTTATAAAGAAGATGCCTCTTACCAAGTCAATGAGTCTTTTGAGAGACTTCACCTGATTGCCTTGAACCCAGGTAAGAGCACAACTTTTCCTGTTGCCATAAAAGTTGCTGGAGAGAGAAATCGCTGGATTTTTGAAAACCTTATCGAAGGGAGCAGTGCTGCGGTTAAACCACAACCGGAACTTTGCCTGCAAAAAATTGTTCATCTTAAACTAACAGCTCAGCTCAACAATCAGAACCGGATCATGTTGGACGAAGATGTGGTCATCAGAAATGATGCAGGAAAGATCGTCCCTCTCGCTTACCCTGATTTCAGCTTCGTTGCCGGGCAGCCCAAAGGGAGAAGTGCATCAGAGCTCGATTACTATCGAAAGGGAGACCTTCACTGGTGTTCACCTGGAAATCGATTGATCCGGGCCATAGCTCTGCGGGCTGCTCGTTTTGGCGGCATGGATGCAGGGGCGATGGAAAAAGCAAGTTCACCTGACCCTGAACAACAGCTGTTTAAACCCAAATCCCCCCAAAATTGGCATGGACCACTGCTGCCGGAAGGTAAGAAACAGGTTGAGAAAGTCGTTAAAAATATCATCAATTTTGTTTTTAATGAGCTGGACGTAAAGGGCTGTCCTAGAGTTGCAATTTCGCCTGCGGGATTGGCAATGAGAATCTGGCAAGGATGGAGAGGGCCGGAAGTTAAGTTTTTTATCTGCCAGGAACTCAGCTATACTGTTGGTGCTTTTTGCCGGGCTCTTGGCATCTCGATGCGTGAAGTAAATTTTCTAAGTAGTTATATTGTTGGATTTGAACAGGATGCTGCCTGCCAAATCTACTATGATGGTGATTGGCATTTTTTTGGTCTCTTTGCCGGCGAGAAACCCTTTACCGATTACTTAGCCCACTACAGCAAAAGTTATAAATGCTTTAATGTTTTCGAAATGTGGGTAGGAAGAGGATGTTGGCACGGAACAGAAACCCGTTTTCGCATGGAAAAGGATCAGAATTCAGCTGGCCCTGCAACTCCTGCGGTCTGGGAATATTATGGTTTTAGTAACGGAGTCGATTTTATTCGGAAAAAAACACGTCCCTCTTTCGGTAGTATCATCGATTCTCGATGTTTGAACTGGATTTACTACAAGGTCTATTGCCCGGTCAGAACCCTTTTGAAGGTGGCTGAAGGGAAAAAGCTGGGAGCCCAGGGGCCAATTGATCTTCAGGCTTTCCAAAAGTTTTTTTTCCTGGGAAAAAGCCCGCCTGCCAGCCTGGTTCGGGAGATCTCCGGGTCAATGTATCTTCCGGCAGGCTTGACCTTCTATCTCGACGCCAATGACCCTGCCTCGGGGGAAACTACACCGGAGTGTCTTGCTCTCTCAGTTCCTGACGAGGCGGCCAAGGAGACCCATCAACTTCTTTTGACCGGGACCGGCGATGGTGAGTTTACAGTAACCTGTCACTATTATGATGGTCATCAAGGCGAGGTTCGAGAGATTGGCCGGTTGACCGGCGAAATCAAAAAAGGAGAAGTAGTACAGATTCCAGGTTACGCTCTTGTGCCTGGTCCTTTGGCCTCGATTTACGGCTTCAGCCCGGTTCAATGAGTGAGAAGTTGGTAAGTTACGGGTACACAATCCCGATTTCCTTCGGAGAATCGGGTTATGTCCCCGTAATTCACTGAAATTCATCAATATTAGGTGCTTTTATACTTGCGCTGAATAGTTACTTTCAGTGAATCTTGGTAAGAAAGTGGGCCTATAAATGTAGCTGTAAACATTTTGTAACTGTGTAGTTATTTTATAAACAAGGTGATTTTTGATGAGTTTATTGTTGCGGCAGGTGGTGCTGGATGGGGTGAAGGTTGATATCCTGATTGAAAATGGTTTAATCAGCAAGATTGCTCCAACGTTGAATGATGTTGTTGCTGATCAGGAGATTGCGGGTGGAGGGAAAGCTGTGGTGCCGGGTCTCTATAACGGTCATACCCATGCTGCGATGACTCTTTTTCGGGGATACGCCGACGATATGGAGCTCCAGAGCTGGCTGACCACCAAGATCTGGCCGCTGGAGGAGAAATTGACCGAAGAGCTGGTCTATCACGGAGCCCGGCTGGCCTGCCTTGAGATGATCAAGAGTGGTACCGTCTTTTTCAATGATATGTATTGGCATTTTCACGGCACCGCCCGCGCCGTGGAGGAGATGGGGCTGCGGGCCGCCCTGAGCGCGGTGATTATCGATCTTGATGACCCTCAGCGTCTTAAAGAGCAGATTGCCGCTAACCGGGAACTTTTTCAGGCGAGTCGGGATTATTCCGACCGTCTCCAGTTTGTCTTAGGGCCTCATGCCATCTATACGGTGTCGCGGGCCGGTTTAGAGTGGGTGCGTGACTTTGCTGCTGAGCACGATCTTTTAATCCATCTCCACCTTTCGGAAACCGAGCAGGAGGTACGCGATTGTCTCAAAAAACATGGTCTGCGACCGGTTGAGTATCTTGCCGATATCGGCCTGCTCAGTGAGAAATTGGTAGCTACTCATGCTGTCTGGCTTGATCGCGATGAGATCGTTGCGTTAGAGAAAAATCGGGTCAAAGTCATTAATAATCCGATCTCAAATATGAAACTGGCCGTCGGCAAAAGCTTTGCCTATCGCCATTTTATTAATCATGGGGTGCTGGTCGGCTTAGGCACGGATGGTTGTGCCAGTAACAATAATCTTGATATGTTTGAAACCATGAAATTTTCTGCTCTTTTGCAGAAGTTTGCGATTAATGATCCGACGGTTCAGCCCGCGTCTGAGGTTTGGCGCATGGCGACGGTTGATGGCGCCAAAATCTTTGGCCTTGAAGGTGGAGTTGTGGCTCCGGGACGGCCTGCCGACCTTCTTCTGATCGATACCGATCGGCCGGAAATGGCGCCCGGTCACAACCTGATCTCTGATCTTGTCTATTCGGCCTCCGGGGCCGTGGTTGATACGACAATTGTGGCCGGCAAGGTGCTTATGCACGAACGCAAGGTGGCCGGAGAAGATGAGATCATTGCCGCAGCCAAAGATGCGGCCCACCGCTTATTAATTTAGGACGTACAACTATGCCAATCGAGATTGAAAGAAAATTTCTCTTGCGTGATGAGAGCTGGCGCTTATCAGCTGATGCCGGAACCCCGATGCGTCAAGGCTATTTGAGCAATAACTCGAAGAGTTCGATTCGGGTGCGTATCAGTGGTGTACAGGCCAATTTAAATATCAAGAGCAGCATGCCGGGAACCGTGCGGCGGGAGTATGAATACCCAATCCCGGTAGCCGAAGCCGAAGAGCTACTGGCCGATCTCTGTCATGAATTGCGTATCGAAAAAGTTCGCTACCATGTTGATGTTTCAGGTTTTATCTGGGAAATTGATGTTTTTTCCGGGGTTAACCAAGGTTTGATTGTCGCAGAAATTGAACTCGATGCGGTGGATCAGGATTTCCCCCGACCGCCCTGGCTCGGGCGTGAGGTCTCCGATGAGATTCGCTACTATAATTCACACTTGGCCAAATACCCATACACGCAGTGGTCTTAAGTCTACTCGGTTCGATAACTTAACTCAACCTGGCAATAGACTTGAAGAATTAAAGGATGACAGAAAAGGCCAGCATAGCGTATGTATAAATGTATGTAACTATTCAGCGTAATGTAGTCCACAAACTCTCTCGGTGCGGGGACATTGCTCCAGGCGGCGACTGCAAGTCGCTTGCCGATCTGAGCTGTGTCCCCCTCGAAGCCGGGCGAAGCCAATGTTCGCACCATTTGCTGTGGCTTTAAGGTGATCAAGCTGAATAGTTACAAATGTTTAAATAATTCGGTTTAGGAAAATATTACATGTTTGATCTGAAAACCAAAAATATCGACCACTATATTGACTTGGCGCGAGGTCGCGGGGAGGCCGACCTGCTTTTGCGAAATGTGCGCTTGGTCAATGTTCTCTCCGGTGAAATTCATCCGGCCGATGTCGCAATCGCCGACGGTCTCTTTCTCGGGTTTGGTGACTATTCGGCTAAAGAGGTGCTTGATTGTGAAGGGCGTTATCTGGTTCCCGGCTTGATTGAAGGACATATCCATATTGAGTCGAGCCAGATTTTGCCATCTGAATTTGCTCGTCTGGTGGCGGCTCGCGGTACGGCTGCGGTGGTTGCCGACCCCCATGAAATTGCCAATGTGATGGGAGTTGCCGGGGTCGAATTTATGCTTGCGGCAAGTGCCGATTTGCCGGTTTCGTTTTTTTTCATGGTTCCCTCTTGTGTTCCGGCAACGACTATGGAGACTGCCGGGGCGGCTATCGATGCGGCAGCGGTTGCGGCGTTGTTAAAAAAACATCCCGATCGTCTTTTAGGGTTGGCCGAGGTTATGAATTTCCCCGGCGTCATTAATCGGGATGCGGAAACTATGGCTAAAATTGTCGTCGCTCATGGGAAAAAGATCGATGGTCACGCCCCGCGACTCTCCGGTCTTGAGCTTAATAGTTATATCATGGCCGGGCCTGACAGCGATCATGAAGCGACGACGCCGGCTGAAGCCCTGGAGAAACTCCGTCTGGGGATGCATTTGATGCTGCGTGAAGGCTCGCGCGAGCATAATCTCGATGATCTCTTGCCGGTTATCAATCGCTATAACAGCGCCAATTGTTCATTAGTTTCCGACGACCGTCATGTCATTGATCTGTTGCATAAGGGGCATCTCGACTATTCGATTCGCAAAGCGATTGCCGGTGGTTTGCCGCCCCTGGTTGCGATTCAGATGGCATCCATCAATCCGGCCCGCCATTTTGGTCTCAAGCGGCGTGGGGCCGTGGCCCCGGGTTATCGGGCCGATTGTATCTTGCTCGATGATCTTGAATCTTTTGCGATTAACCGGGTTTTCCTGGCGGGTCGGCTTTTCGACGAAAAGGATTTTGCTGCACCACAGCTGCCTCTGCCGGGCAATACGGTATCGGTTGCCAAATTGTCGGAGGCAAGTTTTGCCATCCCGGTAGCCGGTGAAAAGCTAAAGGTTATCGGTATCGTTCCGGGACAGCTGGTAACGGAAAAGATTATTGTTACACCAAAAGTTAATCAAGGTTTTGCCGTGGCTGATCCCGATCGAGATAACGCTAAGCTGGCGGTGATCGAGCGTCATCACGGCAGCGGTCGGATCGGTTTAGGCTTTGTTCAAGGTTTGGGGCTAAAAAGAGGAGCTCTGGCCGGAACCGTGGCTCATGATTCACATAACCTGATTGTTGCCGGTATGAGTGATGCGGATATGTTGCTTGCGGCCCGGGTGGTTAAAGAGATGAGCGGCGGCTTGGCGGTGGTTGCCGATGGTCGTGTTTTAGGCCGCCTGCCGCTGCCGGTAGCCGGTCTGATGAGTGCGGAAAAGGCTGAAACCACGGCTGCGGCCCTCAAATCTTTGCAGGATCAGGCGGCTCTCTTGGGGGCGGTTAACGATCCTTTTATGACTCTCTCCTTTCTCGCCCTGCCCGTCATTCCCTCTCTGAAACTGAGCGACCGGGGGTTGATTGATGTCGATAAGTTTTCCCTAACCGGGCTCTGGTTAGACTAAACTGTTCAGGTGTTATTTCCAAACTGTTCCCCTCGAACCAGTGGGCGAAGCGATGTTCGTCACTATCCACTGTAACGTAACTTCTGAATTATGGGTACATGATGGACTCCTGAATAGTTATAATCTGATTATGAAAATATTTTAACTGTTATTGGTCTAATATGAGTGATAAAAGACCATTAATATAATTGACAGAAATAGTCGAAACCAGTAAACCAGAACGTTTCCGGTTAGGGCTGTTCAGATTGTTGATTAAATTTATAATTTAAAAATGGAGATTTTTACGAATGTTGAAATTGAAGCAGGTATTACTCATTGGCTTGTTGGTGTTTTTTGTTGTCGGTTCAGCTGGGGCGGCGTCAGATAATCTTTGGCAGACCGATTTTGCCGCCGCTAAAGCCCAAGCGGTTAAGGAGAAGAAATTACTGCTTCTCGATTTCACCGGTTCCGACTGGTGCGGTTGGTGTACGAAACTCAAACAAGAGGTTTTCAGTCAGGATCTTTTCCAAAAAGAGGCACCCAAGGACTTTATTCTGGTGGAACTCGATTTCCCCCAAAAAAGTCAGCTTGAAGAGAAACTTGCCCAACAGAATAAGGCCCTTTCAAAAAAGTATGACATTGCCGGTTTTCCCTCAATTGTATTGCTTGATGCCGAGGGGGTTGAGTTTGCCCGTACCGGTTATCAGGCCGGCGGTCCTCAAGTTTATCTCGATTCGCTTAAAGGTTTTATCAAAAACTATCAGCAGTCTCAGGTTTTAAAGAAAGAGGCTGAAAAACTTAAAGGGGTTAAGAAAGCCGAAAAACTTGATCAGGCGATCACCCTGCTGGTGCAAAACGGCAGTAAACATGACTATAGTGCGCTTTCTGATGAAATAATTGCCCTCGATAAAGATGGCAAAGCCGGTTTGCGGGTTAAGTATGAGTTGCCGCAAAAGCTCAGTGCGATTGAGGCTCAGCTTAATCAGGATAAGGATTTTGACAAAGCTGTGGCGGAACTCGATAAATTGGCTCCGACAGCTGCGCCGGTACCCTCTCTGCAGCAGCAGGTTTATCTTTTTCAGGCCGGTATTTTGATTAAGGGTAAGGGCGACAAGGAAGCCGGCCTCAAGAAATTGGAGCTTGCTCTGCTGGCTGCACCTGACACCAAAACCGGTCAACAGTTGGTCAAGTTTATTGACCGTATGAAGCAGGAACCTCAAAGCGGGGCCGAGCCAAAAGCTGCGACCGCAACTGAGGAGAGCAAAAAATAATGGTTCAACCAACTTTTGAACTGCGAGATGAACATTCGGTCGAGGCCTTAAATCTTAAGGTGCAATCTTTTGTTCATCGGGTGACCGGGGCTGAACACTATCATTTGCTCGCCGATAATCCGGAGAATGTTTTTATGGTCGGGTTGCGGACGGCTCCGACCGACTCGACCGGGGTTGCCCATATTTTAGAGCATACGGTTTTGTGCGGGAGTCGGCGTTTCCCCGTGCGCGACCCTTTTTTCATGATGCTCAGGCGTTCATTGAATACCTTTATGAACGCTTTTACAAGCAGCGATTGGACCGCCTACCCATTTGCCAGCCAGAACCGTAAAGACTATTTTAATCTGCTTGATGTCTATCTCGATGCGGTCTTTTTTCCGCGTCTTGATGAGCTCGATTTCGCCCAGGAGGGGCACCGGATCGAATTTTCCGACCCGGCTGACAGCTCATCACCGCTGACCATTAAAGGGGTTGTTTATAACGAAATGCAGGGAGCGATGGCAAACCCGTCCAGTTTTCTCTGGCAGGGGCTTTCGGATCATCTCTTTCCGAGTGCAACTTATCGTTTCAATAGCGGCGGCGACCCTGAAATCATTCCGCTGTTGACCCATGCCGAACTCAAAGAGTTTCATCGGCAAAATTATCATCCGAGCAATGCTTTTTTTCTCACCTACGGTGATCTGCCGGCGGCAAAGCTGCAAGAGGTTTTTGAAGAGCGAGCCTTAAAAGAGTTTGCCAAAGAACCCGGTGCACCATTTCTCGTAGCCCCGGAAAAGCGTTTAACGGCTCCCATTGTTGCTCGTCAGAGTTTTCCGGCGGAGGCTTTAGACGCGGCTGAAAATGATGATCGCAGTCATGTCGTTATGGCTTGGTTGCTGGAATCTGAAAATAGCCTTGAAAGCCTTATCGAAGCCCATCTGCTCGGTTCAGTTCTTTTAGACAACAGTTCATCACCGTTACTCGACGCCTTGGAGACGACAAATTTAGGACGGGCTCCCTCGCCGCTTTGCGGACTTGATGATGATCATAAAGAGATGATTTTTTGTTGCGGTCTTGAGGGCTGTGCTGCCGATGCCGGGCTTGAGGTTGAAGAGTTGATTCTTACGACTCTGAATAAGGTTGCGCGTGATGGGGTGCCGCTGGAACAGGTTGAGGCGGTTTTGCATCAACTTGAACTCCAACGCCGCGAGATTGGCGGAGACGGCTATCCTTATGGTTTGCAACTTTTGCTCGCGGCTTTTCCGGCCGTGGTTCATAACGGTTCGGTGGTTGAACGGCTTGATATCGATCCGGTACTCGATAAGTTACGGCAAAAGATCAAGGAACCCGGTTATATTGCTGAACTGTTGCAACGCTTGATTCTTAACAATCCCCATCGGGTCAGGCTGACCATGGAGCCCGACAGTGATCTTGCGCCGCAGCGGGAGAAGGCTTTGCAAGCTCGTTTGCGGGCTCGCTTGCAGGCTCTTGATAGTGGTCAGCGGCAGCATTTAATTGAACGGGCGGCGACGCTGACGGCGCGTCAGCAGGAGCAGGATGACCCTGAAATTCTGCCCTGTGTCGGTCTTGATGATGTTCCTGAAAAATTACCGATTCCGCTCGCTAAAGAGGGGGAGGCACAATTACCGCTTACTTATTATGCGGCCGGTACTAACGGAATTGTCTATCAGCAGGTGATCTTTGATCTGCCTGAATTAGATAGTGAGATGCTCGATTTATTGCCCGATTACTCCTCTTGTCTGACCGAATTGGGTTGTGATGGTCTTGACTATCGCCAGACTCAGGCTTGGCAGGCGCGGGTCAGCGGCGGTATTGGAGCCTATTATAAGTTGCGTGGAGCGATTGACGACAATGCTCAGGTCAAGGGGCTTTTTGTGGTTTCCGGTCGGGCTTTGCAACGCAATCATGGGGCCTTGACGGAGTTGATGCGCAAAACTCTTGAAACTGTTCGTTTTGATGAAGTCGAGCATATCCGGGAAATTATGGCCCAAAGTCTGGCCCATCAGGAGCAGCAAGTAACCGCCGCCGGCCATATGCTGGCGATGCGGGCGGCTTCGGCCGGTTGCAGTTCTCTGGCCGCTTTAGGTCACCGGGTGCATGGTTTGGCCGGGCTTAAAGAACTTAAGAAACTTTATCTTAAACTGGCCGCTCCAAAAGGTGAGGCGCTTAACCAGTTTGGGCACAAACTAGCACTCCTCCATGAAAAAATAATGGCCGCTCCGCGGCAATTTTTATTGGTTGCTGAAGATGAACGTGAGATCGGTTTGACGGCGGAGTTACAATCCGGCTGGCAGGGGAGTTTCGATTTAAAGGACGGATTTAAAGATTTCAGTCTGGCCTCCGAAAAAAGCTTGGTGCGTCAGTTTTGGACGACTGATACCACGGTTAATTTCTGTGCCAAAGCCTATCCGACGGTAGCCATCGCCCATCCCGATGCAGCTCCTTTGGCCGTGCTTGGCGGTTTTTTGCGTAACGGTTATCTCCATCGCGTTATTCGCGAAGAGGGCGGTGCCTATGGCGGCGGCGCCGGGCACGATCCCGGCAGCGCGGCTTTTCGTTTTTACTCCTATCGCGATCCTCGTCTCGGGGAGACCCTTGATGATTTTGACCGTTCTCTGATCTGGCTCCAGGAAGAAAAACATGAACCGCGCCAGGTTGAAGAGGCGATTTTAGGGGTTGTCAGCAGTATCGACAAACCGGGTTCGCCCGCCGGTCGCGCCAAACAGGCCTTTTATGACGATCTCTACGGCCGCAAACCGGAATTTTTACGGGCTTACCGAAGCCGGGTTCTGGCCGTAACCCTCGATGATCTGCAACGGGTCGCCAAAACCTATCTCAAACCGGAGATTGCCGGAATTGCGGTTCTCACCGATCCCAAAAGCGCTGCTGACAATGCCGAAACACTGGGCCTGGAGATAATTGATCTATAGGCTGAAATTGCCGCTAACCGCTTTAATCCTGAAGTTTTAGAGCACAAAAAAGCCACAAGAGAAATCTTGCGGCTTTTTTGTTTTTCTGTTCTGCTTTTTTCATGACTCGATAAATTCCATAATCATGCGAAAAATAAAGTAAAAATA
>JAYEGS010000129.1:0-3550 GCA_034659215.1 Pseudomonadota bacterium
TTTTGTTTTGGGAGGGAAACGGACAGACCACGTTTATGTAGTGGTCGCACACCAACAAAATCACGATATGTAGGATTATTGATATTGATAATGCCTTATATGAAATATCCAGTGAAAAAATATTAGCCATTGAAAAAAAGTTATTATTGAATTAAAGATACCCTTCTTTATCTGGAGTTTGCAATGGAGAAGTTTTTTAATACAGCGGGGCCGATAGTGCCGGAATTGTACTATTATATTCCGTCATTATCTTATTGCCAGTAGAAAATATTTTCTTCTCCATGCTCCGCATCAGACGGGTAAGACCTTGGCTCTTCTGGAGATGATGGATGCTCTTAATGAAGCTGGAAATTACCGAGTTTTGTATGTTAATATCGAGACGGCCCAGACTGCTCGGGGTGATGTGGAACGGGGTATGGCCACGGTATGTAGTGCTTTTTGTGCTGCAGCAGAGTATTATTTGGCCGACAAAAGGCCATTTGTCTGGTTGTATGAGATCGGTAAAACCATTCCTGCAGACGAGCGCTTTATTAATTTTATACGCTATTGGTGTCAGAGTGACAAAAATTTCCCCACGGTTCTCTTTATTGACGAAGCCGATGCTCTGATTGGCGACACCTTGATCTCTTTGTTGCGGCAAATTCGCTCGGGCTATAACCAACGTCCCGAGGCTTTTCCGCAGTCGGTGGTTCTCTGCGGTTTGCGCGATATTCGGGATTGTCGGGTCCACTCCGGCAATGATGAACCGGGAATTCGGGATCTTTTTCTCCTTCCTGTGAAGTATAAATAGTTCCGAAATCCTGCGAGGTATTTTATGGAAAGCCTGTTTGACCATGACCATCCAGTCATGAAAAAAATTCTTTTGGTTGAAGATGACCGTTTTTTCGGGGCGATGGTTTTGCGAAAATTTTCCCAGGAGAACGATCTGGAGATCGTCTGGGCCAAAAGTCTGGCCGAATGTCGTGAGATTTTAACTTCCGGCAAACATGATTTTTTTGCTGCGGTTCTTGATTTCAACCTTCCTGATGCGCCTCGAGGAGAGGTGATTGCTGAGGTTATAGTACATGGAATACCGGTTGTTGTCTTTACTGCCAGCAGCGATGCTGCAGTCAGGGAGAAGGTTTGGTCCTTTAATGTAGTCGATTATGTTTTTAAGGAGGATGCCCAAAGCCTTGAGTATTTAATCTATATGATCCGCCGCCTTGAAAAAAATCTTCAGACCAAAGTTATGGTAGTTGATGATTCATCTTTTTTTCGCAAAGTTTTAGTTGATCTGTTAAAAACTCATTTGTTTCAGGTTCTTTTCGCTTCTGACGGAATGGAGGCGTTTGCTCTTTTTGAAGAACACCCTGATGTCAAGTTGATATTGACCGATTTTGAGATGCCTGAATTAAATGGTCTTGATTTGACCAGGAAATTGCGGCAACAGTATCGCCGTGATGAATTGGCGATTATCGGTATTTCTTCGGCCGAGGACAAAATGGCGGCGGCCAATTTCATAAAAAATGGGGCCAATGATTTTATTATTAAACAGTCCTTTATGACTGAAGAGTTCTATAGCCGAGTTACTCAGAATATCGAAAGTGTGGAACGTGCTCAGATGATCCTCGAGATGTCGATCAAAGATCATCTGACCGGAATTTATAACCGTCGCTATCTCTTTGAAGCCGGAGTTCAGTTGTTTGCCCGGGCGCGCCGGCAGAAAACAACGATGGCTTGCGCCATGCTTGACATCGACCATTTCAAAAAAGTCAATGATAATTACGGTCACGATGTCGGCGATCTGGTCTTGCGCCGGTTGGGAGAGATTTTGTCGGAAAATTTTCGCGCCACCGATATCGTTGCCCGATTCGGCGGAGAGGAGTTCTGCGTTCTGGCGGTCGATCTTGATGAGAGTGCTGCGATTAAGCTTTTTGAACGGTTGCGAGAGAAGGTTGCCCAACTCTCTTTGACAACCGCAAAAGGTGAGAATCTTTCCGTCACTATCAGTATCGGAATCTGCACGGAAATTAAGGGGAGTTTGGAGCAGATGATTAAAATGGCGGACGAACGACTCTATGTCGCAAAAGAGGGTGGTCGTAATCGGGTTGTAGCGAAGTGATGCGAATGCGCCAGGCTTGACTTGTTCGGTCAGTATTCCGAAAAAGTCTTGACTATTTCGGAGGAGCAAAAAAGGTGCAAATTGTAAAAGAGCTCAAGCGGGAAAAGACCTATCCTGACGGTATTGAAGCATGGCTGTAATTATCTCTATTCCAGAATAGACTTGACTAAAGTGGACTATGTGGTAAAATAGACATATGCGATATATCTTACCCCATGTAATAAAAGATTTAACCAAAAAAATGGTTTTCATTGGTGGGCCTCGTCAAGTGGGGAAAACCACATTGGCTAAACATCTATTAAAAATCCATTATCCAAGTGGGGAGTATTTTAATTGGGACTATGACGAAGACAGGCAAAGTATCATTAATAAAAAATGGAGATCTGATGCGAAATGTTTAGTTTTTGATGAACTTCATAAATTTCCTAAATGGAAAACCTGGCTTAAGGGGGTTTATGATGTTTTAGGTGTGAATCACTCTTTTTTGATCACCGGCTCGGCTCGGTTAGATGTTTATCGTAAAGGAGGGGACTCTCTTCTGGGCCGATACCATTATTGGCGATTGCACCCTTTTACAATTGACGAACTGCCGGCGGGGGTGTCGCCGGAAGAGGGCTTTAACAGGTTGATGACGGTCGGCGGCTTTCCCGAGCCATTTTTAGAAAATGATGCAAGAGAGGCTCGGCGTTGGCGCCGAGAGAGGTTTGACCGAATAATAAGGGAAGATATTCGCGATTTGGAATCTGTTCGTAATCTTCAAGAACTCTCTCTGTTTCTCGATTTACTCAGGAGTAGAGTTGGTGGTCTGGTCACTCTTTCAAACCTGGCCAATGATGTTCAAGTGTCCTATAAAACTGCAAAAAACTGGCTTGATATACTGGAGAGAATGTATCTGCTTTTTCCGGTAAGACCATATACCGGTTCCCTGCCTCGAGCCATTCAAAAACCACCGAAGGTCTATTTTTTTGATAATGGAGATGTTTTAGGTGACAAAGGGGCAATATTTGAAAATTTTGTTGCAACTACCCTGATAAAGCGTCTGCACTATATGGAAGACCGGGATGGTTATAGATATGAACTCAGATATATAAGAGACAAAGAAGGCCGGGAGATTGATTTCGTAATTCTCAAGGAGGGTCAAATTGAAGAACTTATCGAAGTTAAATACTCCGATGAAAAGCCGTCTACCCACCTCCGCTATTACGCCGGCAAATTAAATCCTCCAAAAGCAACCCAACTGGTTGCAACGTTGAAAAAACCTTTTGATGCAAACGGAATCAGGCTTACAAATCCATTCGCTTATTTTGACCCATCTTTTTATGTCCCCATAATATCTATCAAGTAAGGAAGAGGTTGAAAATTTTGGAGCTTATGAAAGTGGAAAATCAAAAAATGAGGTGAGTAATTGACAAATAGATACTCTTTGACTAGAAAGAGAACATGTTTTTA
>JAYEGS010000130.1:0-3546 GCA_034659215.1 Pseudomonadota bacterium
CCGGCATCTTGTTTTATGTACTGGATGACCTGAAAAAACTTCGCCATGCTCATGGTATCTGGCACTTATTTGTCTTATTTGGCTCCATCTGCCATTTTATTTCAATCGTTGCATACGTTAGATAAACGTAAAAACTCTGACAAGCACTATGTTTCGAAGGAAAAAACGGGGTCGACATGATAAGGATCGAGGGGCTGGTAAAAAGCTATGGGGCGCTTAAGGTGTTGCGCGGAATTGAACTGGAGATTCCGGCGGGCGAGCTTTTCGCCTATCTGGGGCCGAACGGTGCCGGAAAAACCACCACTATCCGCATCCTCACCGGCCAGACCCGACTAGATCGCGGGAGCGCCACCCTGAACGGCTTTTGCATTCACCGAGAAGCGCTGTCCGCCAAGCGGCAGGTAGGCTACGTACCCCAGTTGAACAACCTGGACCGCGAGCTGTCGGTTTACGAAAACATGTGGATTCACGGTCGCTTGTATCACATGGAGAGCCGCGCCCTGAAACGGCGGATCCCGGAGATGCTCGAATATGTGGGAATGGCGGATCAGACTGCGGTTCTCGGCAAGCATCTGTCCGGCGGTTTTCAACGCCGCTTGATGATCGCTAGAGCTCTGCTGCATGAACCTCGAATCCTGTTTATGGATGAACCGACAGTCGGGCTTGACGCCGGTATTCGCCGACGCCTCTGGAGCCTGATCAAGTACATTCAGGAAAACGGCACGACGATCTTTCTAACCACTCACTATATCGAAGAGGCGGAATTTCTGGCCCAGCGGGTGGCTTTTCTGGACGGGGGTCGCATCGTAGCCCTAGATTCTCCAAAAAATCTGATGGCCCGGCAGGGAACCTGGGCCATCGACCGGTTCTCGCGGGAGCACATGGAAACCCTCTATTTCAATACGCGGGCGGCGGCCGAAAGTTACAACGACCACCATGACGATCGCCATACACTGCGACGAGTTAACCTGGAAGACGCCTTCCTGGCGCTAACCGGCAAGAGGGTCAAATGATCTGCGGCTGGTCGGCAATCTACCTACGGGAACTTTTTATCGTCAGGCGGCGCCTGCTGAAATTGATCCTCTCCTGGTCGGTACAACCAACACTATACATGGTCGCCTTCGGTTACGCCTTGGGCCGCCATGTGCAGGTGGAGGGGCACACCTACATGGAGTTTCTGCTGCCCGGCTTGGTGGCCATGAGCAGTATGAACCAAGCCTATCGGATCGCCCGGGAGATCAATTTTGCCCGCTTCTACTGGCATATCTTCGAAGAGTTTCAAGTGGCACCGATCAGCAATACCGCCTTTGTCCTCGGGGAGGTGTTAGCCGGTATGACCCGCGCCCTCATGGCAGTGGGAGTGATTCTCATCCTGGGTGCCGGCTTCGGGGTGGTGCTCAGCCACAACCTTTACTTCTGGCTGGCCCTGATATTAAACAGCTTTGTTTTTGCTTCGCTGGCCGTGATCGTGGCGATGGTCGTTCGCGCCCATGACGACCAGGGAATGTTGAACAACTTTATTATTACCCCGATGGCCTTTCTCGGCGGCACCTTCTTTCCCTTGGAACAGCTCCCGATCCTGGCCCAGAAGATTCTCTATTTCCTGCCCCTGACCCATGCCTCCAAGGCGATTCGTGCCGCCGCCTTCGGGCAGCCGCCCGACCCCCGAAGTTTCCTGATCCTGGCCGGCGTCGGAATTTTCTTCTTTGTGGCGGCTGTACACTGCGTCAACCTGGCCCGCGACTAGGAGGCTGTCCGTGCATATGAACGAACACTTTAATATTTGGCAAATGCTGGCCGGCCTTGGTATTTTTCTCTTCGGCATGATCCTGCTTGAAGAATCGGTAAAGGCCTTGTCCGGCAGGGCCTTCAGGACAATGATCAGACTTTATACCGACAGCCGACTGAAGGCAATCGGCAGCGGTACTCTGATTACCGCCATCCTGCAAAGCAGTTCTGCGGTTTCTCTCATGGTACTGGCTTTTGTTGGAGCCGGTGTGATGAGCATGGAAAACGGCATCGGCGTCATGATGGGATCCAACATCGGCACCACCGTTACCTCCTGGATTGTCGCCATCTTCGGCTTTAAGATGAAAATCGAAAGCTTTGCCCTGCCTCTCGTCGGTACCGGCGGCATCGGCTTGGTACTCTTCAACTCTTCGTCGAAACTATTTCAATTCAGTCGACTGCTCATAGGTTTCGGCTTCCTCTTTCTCGGTCTGAGCTACATGAAGGAGAGTGTGGAAATCTTTGCCCAAAGCTTTGATCTTGGCACCATAACCGGTCATGGACTCTGGCTCTACCTGTTGGTGGGCGCCCTGCTCGCCGCCCTCACGCAATCGAGTTCAGCCAGTATCGCTATTGTGCTGACGGCACTTAACAGCCGGCTGATCACCTTCGATATCGGGGCGGCCATGGTTATCGGGGCCAATGTGGGAACCACTATCACCATTCTACTGGGTACACTTGGCGGCACCCAGGCAAAAAAAAGGGTGGGCATGAGTCACCTGCTCTTCAATCTGCTGACCGGCATTGTCGCCTTTCTCGGCCTTCATTTCCTGGTATCGTTCATAAAAATATTTATCGATATCGAGGCGCACAGCGTCATGGGCCTGGCCTTTTTTCACACCCTGTTCAATATTATCGGCGTCATTCTTTTTTTCCCCTTTATCGGGGTATTGGTTCGCCTGTTAAATAAAATTTATCCGGATTATAAAACGGTTTTATCAGTATACATCCACAACACCCCGGCGGAAGTGATAGATGCAGCGACCGCCGCCTTGAAAAATGAGCTCAACCATCTGCTGCAGGAGTGCCAACTCTACGGCACCAGAATCCTCCACATCCAGGAAAATCTCTTTTTTGTACAGGCAACCCCTTTTGAAAAAGAGCAAAAGAAAAAACTTACCAATGAAGCCCTTTATGAAAACCTGAAAATACTCCATGGAGAAATTTTTTCGTTTTACTCCAGGCTCCAGGCCCAAATCCTGGAAGAAGGTGAGGCAAAAGAGCTGGAACGTTTCATCTATGCCTCCAGAAACATCATGAATTCCCTAAAAAACCTGAAAGGAATAAGAAAGAATCTCGAAGAATTTGACGCCTCGGAAAACCCCTATCTCAACAACCAGTACAGCCTCTTCCGCAAACGACTGGCTGACTTGTACCACGACATGGATCGCATTCTACAGATGGACAACATGGAAGAGCAGTATATGAAATTACTGGAGGCATTTGTCCACATTGAAACTCTGGATCAACGGTTTATCCAGGCAACCATAAGGGCTACGGCCAAAGATCATATCCAGGGACTCGAAATCTCCTCCCTGCTTTTGGTTAACCGTCTCTTTTCCCAAGCCAGCCGCCTGCAGATCTTTGGCCTGAAAGACCTGCTGCTCACCCAGGAACAGATTAATCATTTCGACAGGGCTCTGGACATGAAAGAGATACTGGACGATGAAAAAGCAGCAACCGCGACAACTTGACATGAACCGCTTCCGGTAATTCCGCTCGGCTTTCAAGAAAAGTCAAAAAAACATCTTGCCAAAT
>JAYEGS010000131.1:0-1319 GCA_034659215.1 Pseudomonadota bacterium
CTGATCAGTACGGCCGAACACCTCGAACACAAGGTTGTCAGTTCTCTGGATCAAGAGAAGAAGATCTTTCCCAATGTCGATTACTACTCAGGGGTTGTCTACACCCGTTTAGGCATTGATCCGGCTATGTTCACCCCGCTCTTTGCGGTCAGCCGGGTTGCGGGCTGGACGGCCCGGGTTCTGGAGTACATGAATAACAACCGTATTTTTCGCCCCCGGGCTCTCTATACCGGAGAATTTAATCAGGTTTTCAAACAGGTCGATGAACGCTAAAGCAACCAATAACAGTGTCCGCCATGAACTGGAACAACGGGAAAGGAGCCTTCTGGCTCCTTTCGCCGCTTTCAGCGCCGACTCACGCGGCCGCAAATTGCCGGAAGTCGAATGCAACTATCGCATGGCCTACCAACATGACCGCGACCGCATCATTCACTCCAAAACTTTTCGCCGCTTAAAATATAAAACCCAGGTTTTTCTGGCTCCCAGCCGAGACCATTACCGCACCCGCCTGACTCACACCTTAGAGGTCGCCCAGATCGCCCGCACAATTGCCAAGGCTTTGCACCTAAATGAAGATCTGACTGAAGCGATCGCCTTGGGCCACGATCTCGGCCATACCCCTTTCGGCCATGCCGGAGAAGCCGTTCTCAACCGCCTGCACCCCGGCGGTTTCAACCATTTTCAACAAAGTTTACGGGTCGTTGATATCCTCGAAAAAGAGGGTCGGGGCCTCAATTTGAGTTTTGAGGTGCGGGACGGTATCATCAAGCATTCCAAAGGCAAGGGTGCAATTCTCTCCCCGGCCCCGGAACATACGGCAATAACCCTTGAGGGACAAATTGTCAGGCTGGCTGATATCATCGCCTATATCAATCACGATCTTGATGATGCTATACGGGCGCAAACCATCAACGCCGGACAGATCCCCAAAGAGTGCCGACAAACCTTAGGCGACAGCCACACCCGGCGCATCAACACCATGGTTACCGATACTATCGACGAAAGCCGAAAAGAGCTCGGTTCCCTGAAGATCTCAACTGAAGTCATCGAGGCGATGGACGAATTACGCTCTTTTCTCTTCGCCAACGTCTATGAGAGCCCGGCGGTTTACGGCGATTTCATCAAAGCCAGCCGGCTCCTCCAGGAGATCTACACCTATTTTCAGGAGCAGCCGCATAAACTTAAAGAGAAGTATTATCCCGGCTACCTTGAGAACTACAGTTTCACCGACAACCTGCGCGATTTTATCGCCAGTATGACCGATCGCTACGCTTTCTCGCTCTATGAGAAGCTTTTTCTGCCCCACCCCTGGAACGTTT
>JAYEGS010000131.1:1419-3534 GCA_034659215.1 Pseudomonadota bacterium
TATTATCCCGGCTACCTTGAGAACTACAGTTTCACCGACAACCTGCGCGATTTTATCGCCAGTATGACCGATCGCTACGCTTTCTCGCTCTATGAGAAGCTTTTTCTGCCCCACCCCTGGAACGTTTAGGAAAAATATTACCCATGACCGAAGAAAAAGAACCAACGAGTTCACCGATTGCAACACTGGAAAACCTTAACGATGATGAAAAGTACTTTTTACAAATAACCGCACTCTTAGACAGTAAAACCCCGCGCGAAGAGCTCTTTCGCATCATGAAATCCCTGCAGCAGGCCCCCGGATCTTCGCGCAAGTGGGATGCGGAAAAAGCGACAAATCAGTTACGTAAACTCCGGCAACTGGGCTTGATCGACAACCATAACCGCTGCCATCGTCAAATCAATGAAATCGTCGCCCGGCGGCCGATCGACCGCAGATCTCTTGACCTCTGCCGCCAGCTGATTCGCTCATCCTACATCGACAACCACTCTCTGGGCAACGACAGTCAGGAACTTTGCTCCCGCACGTTGAGAAACTTCCGCCTCGCCATTTTCAGTCACGACCTTGATGTTCTGCAAAAATATCTGCCGATCTTCTATCGGGCCGACTATGATCCGCTTTTTCGCCACCCCTATGCCGCTCTGACCCTCTATCCTTTTAATGCGCAATGGTTTTTACAACTGCCTCTGCCGCTCCAGTTTACGGCACTTGACGACTGCATTACCCACTCGCTTGAGGATCTGACTGCCACCCCGGAACTGGATCAATTTATCATCACCCATTACCCGGTTGAAAAACCCGGCAGCCGGCCCTTTATCCTGCTCTATGCTAATAAACTTCTTTGCAGCGGCCGACTTGCCGAACTTGAAGAGATCTACAACCAACAGAGTCAGCTCTTTAACGGCAGCGGCTTCAAAGGGGCAATCGCCACCCTCAAAGGAGATTTCAACCAAGCCGCCGACTGGTTTAAGCTTGACCTGGAACAAGCGCGCAAGGTTAACCCCGAAGGCGTGGCTTGTTTTGATGCGCCCATCGCCTTCTTCTACATTCTTACTCTGGGCCATACCCAAACTGCGTCAGCCTGGGACGAGGCGGTAAAAAGCTTAAGTACCGGTGAAGAGAAATTCGCCTACAACCCTTTTACCAGAGATCTTTTTCGTCTCGCTGACACCCTGCTGAAACTTTTCCGGGGCCTGGTAGTTGAGGCGCGAAAAAGTTTTAGCGCCATTGAACAACGCCCCGACAATTCGATTTTCACCCTGCTTACGGCCCTGGTCTCCTATTGGCTTACCGGAGAACTCAAAGAGAGTGAACGCCATAAGCTCACAACTCTAAAACAGGGGGCAAAGAGCTCTTTTCCCTGGGTCTCTCTTGAAAGTTGCCGGTTACTGGATCTAAGCGATCCGGAGAAACAGGATGACCTGCAAACCGGCAACCGGGAAAAAACATCATCCCAATTCGAACTAAAGGACGGTCTCAAACCTTTAAGCCCGGCAATTACCATCGAACCGGCTTGGCGACGCACGTTAGCCGCCTTAAAACAGCTTACTCCCGACAGTTCACTCCCAACGACCCCTGAAAAACCGGATTCAGAGAACCGACTGGCCTGGTTTGTCAGCCTCAATCAAGAGGGCGATCTCAACCTGACCCCCAGAATCCAAAGATCTAATCCCGGCAACTTTTGGAGTCCGGGACGCAATTTAGCCCTAAACCGCATCTACGAAGGCGATCATTTTCCTTTTTTCACAACCCAGGATCATCGAATCTGCAAAGCCCTGCTCCGCCAACCCGATGAGAAAGGAGAGAGCTATAGCTTTGACCAGCTTAAAGCCCTGCCCGCCCTGGCCGGACATCCATATCTCTTCCTCAATGGACATCCTGAAATTCCCGTCGCCGTATGTCCGGGACAGGTCGCAATCGTAATCGAGAGCGATTCCGAGAGCAACACGTTTTCAATTTCGCTCCGCCCTGATCTTGAAAATCGGGACATCATGGTGATCGCCGAATCCTCAACCCGCTTCACCTTCTACCGCAACAGTGATGAGTACCAAGAGGTAGCCAAACTTCTCGGAAAGGGTCTAACCTTACCCCAAGAGGCCGAAAACGAAATCCTTG
>JAYEGS010000132.1:0-3534 GCA_034659215.1 Pseudomonadota bacterium
ATTAACTTCTTCATCACTGCTGACCTTATGTTTTTCGACAAAAAAGACAATTTTATCCAAACCGGCTCGAACCGGCCAAACAACCTTCACCATAAACCAGAAAAGCGCAACCGCCAACAGAGTATGGACAGCCAGAGAGAAGCCGAAAGAGAAGACGGAACCCGGAAAAATAAGAAGCCCCACAACTGCAACGATACTGGAAGCAATCATGAGTTTAATAAAGAATGTTACTTTAAAACGGGAAAGAACATCAATAAGCAACCCGATTCCTCCCCTCATTTTTAGCCTGATAGAGCTTTTTATCAGCCCGTTCGACCAATACACCCGCTTCCGTCATCGAAGCATTATAGGCAGCAACGCCAAGACAAATCGTCAGCCTCCCTTCAATCTGACCCGCCAACAGAGGCTGCTGCTCCTGACCGGGAATCTCGGCACGTTCTATCTCTAAGCGAAAACGCTCAGCCACCCGAACCGTATCCTCAATCCCGCTATGACAGAGAACCACAAACTCTTCACCACCATAGCGAGCCACGATATCACTATGTCGAGCATTGTTCAACAAAAGATTAGCCACCGTCAGAAGTACCTTGTCACCCGCCGGATGACCATGGGTATCATTATAGTGTTTGAAATTATCGATGTCGATCATAATCAGGGAGAGATCTCCGGAGTAGCGTTTAATCCGCTCAAACTCTTCCCGTAAGCGCTGTTGAAAATGGCGGTGGTTATAAAGACCGGTCAAACCATCGGTAATTACCAGCTTGCTTAAAACCTCCTCTTTCTCACGCAGTTCAGCAATCAAAATGGCCTGCTGAAAAGCCGCTTCACGCAAAATTTCGGCGGCGCTGCGGTTACACTGGTCGGAGAGTATGCAGCTTAACTGTTCTTTCAAGATGCGATTCTCTTCCCGAGACAAGATGAGTTCTTTCTCCAATTCAGCCCGACTCTGTTCGACTCTATTTCCAGCCATCCTATTATCGACTCCATAAAAGACTTTACGTAAACAGCCTATCTCTGCTATAGCCCCAAACCGGTTTACATACTGTAAGCAAGACAAAAACTCAACCAGTAAAACCACCCCGGCAAATAATTTACAAAAAAACTCTTGATGACATCCTCTTTATGACAGCCTCTAAAGCTACAACCAACGACCAGCAAAACAGCGCACCTGAGCCAGTTATTATCCCCCGCCCAGACCACCCGATCTCGCGAAAAAAAATCGCCCACAACGCCATAAAAATCCTCTACCGACTTAAAAACAGCGGTTTTACCGCCTATCTTGCCGGTGGTGCCGTGCGGGATATGCTTTTGGGGCAGAAACCAGCCGACTTTGACATCGTCACCGATGCCAACCCCAAACAGCTTAAAAGACTGTTCCGCAACTCGCGCATTATCGGCCGCCGCTTCCGCCTGGTTCACATCTTCTTTTATGGTCACAGCCGCTCTAAGCCGCAAATTTTTGAGACCGCCACGTTTCGCCGCCCCTTCACTTTAGAGCAGGACGACGCCGAACATATCAAGGAGCAACCGGAATTAGCTAACAACCTCTTCGGTTCTCCAGCCGAAGATGCCGGACGCCGGGATTTCACCGTCAACGCGCTCTTCTACAATATCGCCGATTTCTCCGTCATTGACTATGTTGACGGCCTGCGGGATCTTGAGGATCGCATTATCCGCATTATCGGTGACCCGGACACCCGCTTTGCCGAAGATCCGGTGCGGATTTTACGAGCCCTTGAATTTGCCTGCAGGCTCAATTTTACGATCGAAGATGAAACCGGCAAAGGCCTTAAGGCCCAGGCCCCCGCTTTAGCCGATGTTCCGGCAAGCCGCTTACGCGAAGAGTTAAGAGGTCTCTACACTAAAAAAACGACTGCCGCCCTGTTGTCACTGGGCGATCAATACCAAATCAACCAACATTGGCTGCCGGAACAAGTTGCCGCTAATACGGCAGAAGCTATCCCTATTATAGAACAGATTGAAAACTTTTTCCCGCTGCTTGACAATGACAACGAACTCGAAAAAATGACGGTCATGGCCTTGATTCTGCCCGGGATTCTCAAAGAGTACCCATTGACTGATGGGATTCGCCTCAACCTGATTCAGGAAAAGGTCGAGGAGTGGTTAAAACCGATAAGTCAACGTTTAAGCCTGCCCCGTTTTCAGCGGCACGCGATCAAAGAAATTTTCACCCTGCTCTACCGCTTAGGCCGGGGCGACAAACGCATTAAACAACTACTCAACCGTGAGAATTTTTTCGCCGCCCTCTTTTTTTATGCAGTTATAACCCGGACGACCACACCCCAGCCTTCACACTTCTCCTTCTGGCGTCAACAAGGAGAGCGCTTAAACCGCAATGCCGGAGCCCGGAAGCTGGATTATGGTAGTCTTTTCGGAAAAGTTAAATAATGCGGCCGCAACTCAATCTTGGTCAAATCGACTATTTAAATTGCCGGCCTCTTTACCAGCAACTGCAAGAGGCCCTGGCCGGCAACTCTTTCTCTTTAAGGCCGGGCCATCCGGCCCAGCTTAATCAGGGCCTCGAAAATGGGGCGATCGATATCAGTCCGTCCTCCTCAATGCTGCTGGCCGTAAGCCCCAAAAGTGACTATTTTGTCCTGCCCAACATTGCCATCGCCTCACTTAATGAAGTTCGCAGCGTCATCCTTTTAAGTCGCCGCCCCTTGTCTGAACTAGACGGTTGCAACATCTCTTTAACCAGTCACTCATTGACCTCTATTTTTCTTTTAAAGATTATTCTTTTCCATTATTATGATCTGAAGCAAGACAAAATCATATTCACCACGGAAGAGTTTAACCCAAACCAAGACAAAGAAGCGGCTCTTATCATCGGAGACCGGGCTTTAGAACTCTATCATAAGCCACCGGCCGGTTTTAGAGTTTACGATTTAGGCTGCCTTTGGCATCAATTCACCGGCCTGCCTTTCGTCTATGCACTCTGGATCGGACGCAAAAAGGCCCTGCACGTAAAGAGCCGGGCGGTCATTGATCTCCATCAACGTTTAAATGAAATTGTTACAGTGCTGCCTGAAAAACTCGCTGATCTGGCAGGCTCGACCCTGGCAAAAATGGAAAAAGAGACCACGATCACTCCCGCTCAACTACTCGCTTACTGGCAACATGCGATCTCCTACAAACTTGACGGTCGAGCTCTCGCCGGACTTGATCTATTTTACCGAACCGCCAAGGATCTTGGTTTGATCGACAAAGTCCCCCAACTTGATTTTTTTCCTAAACCTAACATCTGATGTATTCGCACCCCAAGGGCACCTCCTTCGGGGCGTAAAAAGTTTCGGGATGGCTAAGTAAAAATTTCGATCTACAAGGAGTAGTGGTTTTTCAGGCGCGAGACCATACAAATAGTATGTCGAGTGTCTGAAAAAGCACTACGACGCAGAAGATCGGATTTTTTACGACGCCATCAACATCTGACTTGATTTCAAAACATAGATAGGATACATAAAAAGTATATGAATAACAAACCGACATTTACCCCATTAAATGAAGCCTCCA
>JAYEGS010000133.1:0-16416 GCA_034659215.1 Pseudomonadota bacterium
ATCTTTGTCCAGCCTCAGTTTGATCAGAAAAGTGCCCGAAAAATTGCTGGTGCACTTAACTGTGCCGTCATTCCGCTCGACCCACTGGCCCAAGACTACTGTGCCAACCTCAACCATATCGGGGAAATCGTCAGGGACAACTTGAAGGCGAAAAGATGAACCGGAAACCGCCGATCATAAAAATTACCAACCTTGACTTCTCATATCATGAACATCCGGTTCTGGAAGCGGTCAATCTGGAGATTCAGGAGGGGGAGTTAGGCAGCATTGTCGGCCCTAATGGCGGTGGTAAAACCACATTGTTAAAATTAATTCTCGGACTCCTCCAACCTGATCGGGGCCGGATTGAAATTTTCGGGGAAAGCCCGGAAAAAGGCCGCCGAAAAATCGGCTATATGCCGCAACATGCCCATCTAGATCCACTTTTCCCGGTCTCGGTACTCAACGTCGTGCTCATGGGACAACTCGGCAAACAAAGTGGAGGTCTGTTTGGTGGTTATCCGCACCAAGCTCTTGAAACCGCCCGCGCCGCTCTTAACGAAGTCGGTCTCAGTGATTGTGAAAAAGACTCTTTCCACCAACTTTCCGGCGGCCAGCGTCAGCGCGTCCTGATCGCCCGGGCTCTTTGTACTGAGCCACAACTGCTTTTGCTCGATGAACCCACTGCTAACATTGATCCACGCAGCGAAGAGAATCTTTACGAGACCTTGGTGCGCCTTAACCGGCGGATGACTATTTTGCTGGTATCACACGATCTGGGGTTTGTTTCTCAGGTGGTAAAAAGCGTCATCTGTGTCAACCGCCAAGTAATCATTCATCCAACCAGCAATATTAACGGCACCCTGATCAAAGAGATCTACGGCGGCGATTTTAATCTGGTGCGCCACGACCATCGTTGTGATAAAGATGGTCATCATCCTAACAAGCCTGCTGTCTAATTAATATTATGGACTTTTTTCACGCCTTAGCTGACCCCGACAACACCTTTTTAAGGCTGGCCCTGGCCGTGGGCCTCTTATCAAGTATCGCTTTCGGGATTATCGGCACCTATGTGGTCACGCGCCGCATCAGCTATCTTGCCGGAGCGGTTTCGCATTGCGTTCTGGGGGGGATTGGTGGGGCTTTATGGCTTAAAGCAATCTTCAACGTAGAATGGCTTGATCCGGTTTACGGAGCCCTGCTGGCCGCCCTTGTGGCCGCCTTTATTGTCGGTCGTTTCGGACATAATCCCGGCCAACGGGAAGAGACCATGATCGGCGCAACCTGGGCTATCGGCATGGCCTTAGGGATTATCTTTATAGATCTTACACCCGGCTATTTCGATATTACAAGCTATCTTTTCGGCGATATTTTACTGGTTTCAAGTCGGGATCTTAAACTCATCATCGCCCTTGACCTGATTATCATCTTTTTTGTTGCAAGTTGTTACCATCAGCTTCTGGCAGTCTGTTTTGATGAAGAATTTGCCCGACTCAGAGGCCTGAATGTTGAACTTTTCTACCAACTTCTCCTGGCTCTGACGGCGGTCACCGTTGTTCTTTTAATCCGGGTCGTCGGTATCGTTATGGTGGTTGCCATGCTGACCCTACCGGCCGCCGCCGCATCCCTCTATGCCCGCCGTCTCTCCGGCATGATGCTGCTGGCCATTTTCCTCTCCGCTATTTCGATTGTCAGCGGCTTAGGCTTAAGTTACAACGCCAACCTCTCCAGCGGACCGGTAATTATCCTTTTCGCCGGAGCCCTCTATTTTCTCATGGCAGGCTGGAAAAAACTATATAAATGAATGATACACTCGTAAAAAAGCATTTTGAGCAACAATTAAACCAGGCTTTACAACAGATGTACGATAAAGTCTGTTCATGTGAAGATGGCCTGCTGAGCCTGGTAGCCATTGATCGCGGTATTTGCTTGCTGGAAAATCTGAACTACCCGCAAACTTTAATCGAAGATTTGCCACCCGGCAGCGGCGACGTTGCCTTTCCCTGCGCCAATCCACTACCTAAAATTATCTCGCTTGCCCCCAGAACTATCCTTGACCTGGGCTGCGGCACAGCTCTCGATGCCCTTTTTTGCGTTTCCTCACTTTCTGAGTTACAACGACTTACGGGCCTCGATGCAAGTTCCAGACTACTCGCCAAAGGAGAAGAGCTGCTAAGTCATTTCCCAGCGAAAGCTGAGAAAATCACGTTGCTCCAAGCCGACCTCAACCAACTCTCCAGCTACCGGCTCGAAACTTCAGAGCTTATCCTGATGAATGGATCATTTAATTTGATCTACGACAAGATGAAATTTTTTACGGAGTTGTTTCCTTTACTGACAACCGGGGGAACTTTGTTGATCTACGACTTCATTTTAACCGAAACTCTGCCGCCGGGATTTTCCAACGAAGTCGATAACTGGCTCTGGAATATTGGCGGGGCTTTAAATTCAGCGGAGTTGAAAAAAATTGTCACTGATGCAGGTCTTAAGATTGTCGAAATCAACGAAATTGAACGTATTGATCCGGTCGCCCGCTGCGAAATCATCATTTCTCACGAAAAAAGGGGAAATTAACCCATCAGTTCGGCAACCAGTTGAGGCAACTTATGCAAAGAGGTAAGACTCCTCCCTCTGGGTGGAAGGGGTTGAGGTGAAGTTGTCGGCGAGGGGCCGTAGAGAAAGGTTGCCATGCCCAAACTTGCGGCCGGTTCGAGATTGACGGCCATGTCATCGATCATTATCCCATTTTCAGCTTTTCTGTCAATATCAGCAAGCAGTTCCTGATAGATAACGAGTTCAGGTTTGGGGCGAAAATCAAAATAGTTGATATCGTAGACGGCGGCAAAGAGATCGTCAAAACCAAGGTAGTCGAGTACTCTTTGGCAATGCTCGTTTGAGGCATTGGAGAAGATATATTTTTCACCCGGCAGTTCGGCAATCATGGCGACCAGTTTTTCATCCGCTTCAAGATAGTCAGCCAAGGGCACATCATGGACAAAATTGAGATAATGATGAGGGTCGACGTCATGGTGAACCATCAGGCCGTTGAGGGTCGTACCATGCGCCTGCCAATAGGCCCGCCGCCGATGATCAACCTCAGCTAAAGGAATCTTGACCACCTCTTCGAGATAACGGTTAATCAAATGATCAACATGGTCAAAGAGACCGCAATCTCGGGGATAAAGGGTGTTGTCCAGATCAAAGAGGATAAATTCAGGTTCTGACATCACTCACCCACCCCCGTCATCTGATTCCTCATCAAAATCAAGTTCACTAATCTGATCCGCCCTCATCTTATATTTTCCCTCCAGACGCTGGGCTTCAGCTTTGGGGCTGATATTTGTCCCTTCGACCAGATCAAGAGATAATTTGGCGATCAGTTCTTTGAGATAGTCAATATGGGGACAGGGCGGTCCATGATAATTATCATTGGTAATACAGGAAGCCAGATGGACAACAATCTGATCTTTCGTGATATTTTCCCGTTTCTTGCTCATGCGAATAAGATTTGCCAGTTTACGGTGAGTCGCCCGGCCGCAACAACCACCGCAAGTCATATAGAGAATACGTAAGTTTTCCTCTCCGGCATAGGCGGAGAAGGCCCCGGAACGTCCATTAAAGGCTTTTTCACAAAAATAGCCGGAACAACGCTGCTTGACAAGATGGCATTGAATAACGGCGATATAGGTTTTCCGGTTGTTCATATTTTCCTCTTACACGTCAATTACGATCAAACAATTTTACGTCGGTTAAACTGTCCCATCTGTTCTCTTATCCGATTTTCAATCACATCTTCGACACAGCTCATAAAACCCAATACACATGGAACTTTGAGAGTGTAGTAAACCTGTTTGCCGCGCCTCTCGTCATCAACAACCCCAGCTTCTTTGAGCACCGAAAGATGTTTAGAGACCGTAGAAAAATCTGCGCCAAGAGGCTCGACCAAGTTATTAACACAACATTCCCCCTGGCCCAGTTTCTCGGTTATCCAGAGTCTGGTGGGATGAGCTAAGGCTTTAAAGATCTTGGCTTTGGCCTCATAAAGATTCTTTTCTTCTTTTTTCATTAGCTGAAGCATCCTCAAAAACAGATTAAGAGATTGTCTGAACAACCGCAACAACGCAGGATATCGGAATTTTCACGACGCCATCAAATCATAATACCGAAAATATTGATCAGTGTATAGTAAATTCCGACCAAAATAAAGATCAGCCCGGTAATTCGCCGAGCCCATGTTTCAAAATGGGTGATGAGATTGAAGGCGGTGCCGACCCGATTGGCGCCTAAGGCTATCAATAAGGCGAAGAGAAAAACCGGTAGTCCCGTAGCGACACCATAAACTGCGGGCAAGACGATAGAAGAGTGCTGCTGCACGGCCAGAGGCAACAAGCTGCCAAAGAAAAGAGCCGCCGAAGTCGGACAAAAAGAGAGGGCAAAAAGAAATCCCAGAAAAGCTCCACCCCAGATTCCCATACGGTCGACCCGGCTCTGCAAATTCTCACTGACTCCCCCACCACTAAAACTGAAACTGACTACATTAAGCAGTACCAGGCCGACCAGAATTAATATCGGCCCAAGAAATTTGTTCATATATTTTTGCAGCAGATGAGAAAGCACCGGAGCCGAGAGCAGGCTGCTGACCAAAACAATACCAATAGCCATATAGGCCGCAGTTCGGCCAAGGGTGTAAAGCAGACCAGCCTGAAAAGTCTTGCCAGGTTCACCAACCCGGCGTCCGACATAGGATATAGCGGCAATATTAGTGGCCAGCGGACAAGGACTGATTGAGGTTAGAATCCCGAGCCAGAAAGCGGTCAGAATAGCAGCAAAATACTCATTCATCACTCATCAACCGCCATAAAGAGCTGGATTTCATCATTGATATATGATTGGAAAGCCTCTTTTTTGCGCACCAGCAGCCAGATGCGATCGAGATTTTTCCATTTTTCGGGTTGGCCTCCTCGACTTCTAACCAAGACAACCGCGCGGTTCGTAAGCTGGAAATCCTTGATAAAATGCTCGTTTTCAGACTTGTCGGTATTGATAATCCGAATTTCGAGCAAACCATCTGTAAGTTCTCCGGCAAAACCGGCATTGATGGCCTCTTTCGTGTAGGTTTCTATTTTATTGCAGGTTCGACAGCGCATATTGCCGTGGAAATAATAGACAATCGTTTTTTCCTGAGTAATCGCGGCCTGAGAGTGAGATAAATCCAGAAATAGTGATATCGAAAAGGTCATCAGGAAGAGCAGCAAAACTAAAATTGATTTTCTAAACATTGCCGGACCTCATTGTAAGTTACAGGGATAGTTTATTACTGTAAAAGTTTTTTTATCTCATCAGCAGAGGGAACTTTGCCAGCCACTTTAACCTCTCCATCAATTGCCAGAGCCGGAGTCAGCATCACCCCAAAAGCCATGATTTGATTGATGTCGGAAATTTTTTCCAGCTCAAAATCGAGGCCGAGTTCAAGCGCAACCGCCTCGGCGCTTTCCGCCAACTTTGTACATTTTTGACAACCCGTCCCCAGTACTTGAATCTTCATAACAATCTCCTTACAATTAAACATTAACATATCACGTCTAGAAAAATAATCCAAACAACACGCCACTGACAGTGGCCATACAAATAACCAGCAGGACAAAAACCATCGTTTTGACGGTTCCCAAAACGCTGCGAATAACCAACATGTTAGGTAAACTCAAAGCCGGCCCAGCCAGGAGCAAGGCTAAAGCCGGCCCCTTCCCCATACCATTGCCGATCAACCCTTGCAGGATCGGAACTTCGGTCAAAGTCGCAAAATACATGAAGGCCCCGGCAAAGGAGGCGAAAAAATTAGCCCGTAAAGAGTTGCCGCCAACCGCCTCAGCGACCCAGGCCGACGGTATCAAGCCCTCATGTCCGACCCGGCCTAAGAGAAGACCGGCAACCAGAACCCCGATCAAGAGAAGAGGAAGAATCTGTTTAGCAAACCCCCAGGAGGAGTCAAACCACTCACCATTATCACCGCTTTCAGTACCGCTGATAAGCGACAACCCCAACAGGCCGGCCGTAAATGCGAGCAATGGAGTTTCGGGAAAGAAAAAGGCAAGGCCTGTAACCGGCAGCGCCGCCAGACCCACTTTCCACCAAGACATTTTGAACCAGGCAATCAATATAATCGCCAGAAGTGTGGCGCAAATTGCGGTAATCTGCCATTTAAAGTTGAAAATCAATGCCCATATACCGCTATCATTTTCCGGTCGGCCCCAATTGGCAAATACGAGGATACCAACCATGGCGGCAAAATACAAGCCATTCTGCCAGAGCGGACGAGTAACTTCATCCGGCATGGCAACCGCATTAAGGGTTCTCTCTTTCTCTTGGCGGCGGAAAATCAGATGCATTAACAGGCCGATCACGACACTAAAAACCACGGCCCCCAAAGCGCGGGCCAAGCCTAGTTCCGGCCCTAAAATTCGGGCCGTCAAAACAATCGACAAGACATTGATGGCAGGCCCCGAATAGAGAAAAGCCGTAGCCGGGCCGAGCCCGGCCCCCATGCGATAGATTCCGCTAAAAAGCGGCAGCACGGTACATGAACAGACTGCGAGGATAGTTCCGGAAACCGACGCCACTCCGTAAGCGACAATTTTATTGGCACCAGCCCCAAGATACTTCATCACCGCAGCCTGACTGATAAACACGGATATCGCCCCGGCAATAAAAAATGCCGGTATCAAGCATAACAGAACGTGTTCCCGAGCATACCATTTGACCAGGTGAAAGGCTTCCAGGATGGAGCTGTCAAAACGCGCCTCACCGACCGGCAGATAAAAACAGGCCAAAAAAACTGTAACAATTACAGCGAAGCTTCGCCATTCGATTTTTATATTCATTACTTTTACCGATTATTTTTTATTGCTTGAATGTTCTGGTAATCATCTTTGTACATTTGGTAATATAACCAAATAACCAAACATAGTCAAGTGAGTGTAAACATGGTTTTTTATAAGTGCGTACACTCACTTAATACTTATTAAACTTATCAATTAAAACTTTACAATAATGATCTTTTCCTATATCTATGCCCAACTTGTTATACTGAATCAAAAAATGTTCTAAAGTAGTATATGCAAGATGTATGGTCTCGCGCCTGGAGAACCACAACATCTTGTCTATCGAAATTTTAACTTAGCCATACCGTGACTTTTTTGCGAGTTCATCAAAGCTGAATATTTACAAATATAGTAACTATTCAGCATAATGTAGTCCTCAAACGATCTCGATGCGGGGACATTGCTCCAGGCGGCGGCGCAAGCCTTTATGCCGATCTGAGCGGTGTACCCCTCGAAGCCGGGCGAAGCCAATGTTCGCACCATTTGCTGTGGCTTTAAGGTAATCACGCTGAATAGTTACAGCAATTATAGCATTGTCTCATAACTAAAGAAGCCCGGCCATTGTTGATGGCCGGGCTTCTTTGTTAGAATAAATGTACTGTTTTCCGTTTAGCTGGCCTGCCAAAGACCGTGTATATTGCAGTGTGCGCGGGCCTTAACTGAGGCGGTAGCAGTGGGGAAGAAGGCTTCCGGGGCATCTCCCGGAGCGAGAAATTTGCGGCAGAGTTCGCCATCGGCAAGAATCTCGATAAATTCGATGTAGTGTTTATCTTCCATCGGATGAGCTACACTGCCAACCGTAACTTTTACGCCGCCAGCAACTTTTTCAATTACCGGAACATGTTTCTCTTTGGAAGCGTCAACCGCACCAGCTTCAAGCAGAACCATCGGTTCATTACAACAGGTAAGATCATCAGCTCCAAGATCAAGAACTTCAACCATTGCGCCACAGAGTTCACATTTGTAGATCAGATTTTGTCCATCAGCCATGATTTCCTCCACTATCCAGTTTCCTGAATTTTTCCCAAGTTAAATTGAATTATGGATAAAACATAACAAACAGAACTAACTTTGTCAAGATAAAATCAGACTCGCGGATAACCTTCAACTGAAATTATCTTTTCAGCGAGCCGGTCACGCACGGAAATCGTATCAAATGGTGTCAATTGGCAGAATTTTTCAAATGCGGCAAGCTTGTTTTCTAACTGTCCAGGAGTAACCACAACGCCGATAACTTCACGGCCCCAGGTACGAAGACGTTCCATGGCGGCCGGAAAGTAGTTCAAAAGAGCCTGCGAGCGCCAGTCATCAGCCCCTATAGAACCTTTTTCGAGCCGTAACAGAGCACTTTCAAGGGCATAATATTCACTAATCATATCAGCGAGCAGCGCTAGAAGCTCCTGGCGTTCTCCGATATCCTTGAAATGTTTTTCAACGGCCAGACCGGCGGCCATTAAAACCGCTTTCCGCGCGCCTTCAAGTTTCTCCCGATACCATGCGGGCTCCCCGACTTTACTTTCAGTCGGTTCATCTTTACTAGAGGTATCAGCTACCTCGTTTTTGAGATTTTCCAGAACCCGCATCAGAGGCAGATCACCCGACAAAGCCCGGCGCAGAAGCATGCCCGGAATCAGAAGGCGATTGATCTCATTAGTACCTTCAAAAATCCGGTTAATCCGAGCGTCGCGATAGAGACGTTCGGCCGGATACTCCCGACTGTAACCGTAGCCGCCAAAAATCTGCAGGTTCTCATCGACAACATAGTCAACCATCTCGGAAGCATAGACTTTAACGATTGAACATTCAATCGCATACTCCCCAATCCCTTTCATAACCTGTAGTGAGGTCTCTTCGGCCGACCCTTCGATCCCTTCCAGAATATTATCAATCAGGCCGACGGTTCGATAGACCAGACTTTCAGTAACAAAAATTCGACTCGCCATTTCGGCTATCTTTTTTCGTATGAGACCAAATTCGGTGAGAGATTTATTGAATTGTTTTCTCTCTAACCCATATTTGACTGCGTACTCAAGAGCGAGTTTGGCCAATCCGAGAGATCCGGCTCCGAGCTTGTAACGGCCGACATTGAGAACGTTAAAAGCGATCAAATGACCTTTACCAATCTCACCCAGAAGATTTTCGACCGGAACCCTGGCATCCTCAAGAATCACGCCGGCCGTCGACGACCCCTTGATGCCGAGCTTAAGCTCTTCGGGAGCGATCGAGACCCCGGGCATATCCCTCTCGACAATAAAAGCCGTAAAATCTTTCCCTGCAACCTTGGCAAAAACAATAAAGGTTTTGGCCCATTTGGCACTGGTGATAAACTGTTTAGTGCCATTAAGCAGATAAAATTTTCCATCTTCGCTTAATGTAGCTGATGTTTTGGCAGCCAAAGCGTCGGAACCGGAACCCGGTTCGGTCAAGCAGTAGGCCCCGATTTCACCTTCAGCTAAACCCGGCAGGTACTTCGCCTTTTGCTCTTTATTACCATGAAAGACGATCGGCAAGGTTGCAATACAGGTATGATTCAGTAGGGTTACCGAAAATGAACCGGCCATCCCCATCTTTTCGGCAATCAGGGTCGAACTCGCCTTATCAAGCCCCATGCCACCATACTCTTTCGGAATATCAACCATCAAGAGGCCCAATTGAGCCGCCTGCAACATTAAATCCTCGCTGACGCCCTCCTTCTGAAGCTCAATTTGATCAATTTTCGGCCAAACCTCCCCGCGGACAAAATCCTCAGTCGTTTTCGCAATCATGCGCTGTTCAGATGTAAAATCCTCGGGTGTAAAAATCTCATCAGCCTTACCGGCAGCAAGTAGAAATTCTCCGCCTTTTCGATATTTTTTTTCGGCCATTTTTTCCTCTTAACACTATTTTTGTTATAGAACAACAAAGAGCACGAAAAACACGATGAGTTCTTCTACTCAACTTTGTGTTCTTCGTGCTCTTATATAGGATTAAGATTTTAAATTAAATCTTTTTTTGCTTGCAGCTTTATCGGGTTATAAAGTTGTTAAAAAGAGGCTCAGTAAATTTTGACCGGCAATACATAGAACAAAATGGCAAAGAAATGGCAGATGCTGCCCGCCAGAACGAAAAGATGCCAGATTGCGTGGTTATAAGGCAGTCGCCGCCAGGCGTAAAAGAGACAACCTATTGTATAGGCCAGACCACCGGCCAGTAAGAGAATTAGGCCTCCGGTCTGAACTGATGCCAGCAGTGGTTTGAGGGCGACAATTACGACCCAGCCCATGCCGATATAGAGAAGAACCGAGGCCAGGCGAAAGCGGCGCAAGGGGCTGCACTCGACAATGATGCCAAAAAGCGCCAACCCCCAAACCACGCCAAAAATCGACCAGCCCCAAGGCCCTCGCAGGTTTACCAAAGTCAAGGGTGTATAGGTTGCGGCGATCAGGATAAAGATCGAAACATGATCGAGAGTCCTGAAAACTGCTTTAACCTTGACCTTTTGGAAACTGTGATAAAGTGTCGATGAGGTGTAAGCGAGAATCAGCCCGCAGCCGAAAACTACGGCTCCGGCAAGATGCCGGACGGCACCGTAGCGAGCGGCAAAAACAACCATGATTATCAGGGCTGCTAACGAGAGGAGAATGCCGATACCGTGAGTTACACTGCTGGCAATCTCCTCTTTCAATGTGTAGCGGGCTGCTTCAGCTTCCATTTTATTAAATCCTAACCCGGCTTAGCCGGAGTCAAAAAGGTCGAAAAAATCAAAGGGGTCTAAGGGGTTAATTTTCGACTCCTTAGGCCCCTCTGATTAATTTCTACGTTATTACAGATTTTAAATCAATCTAAATTTACGCAAACAATGCCCTACTACAGCATTTCATAAATACCTGCAGCTCCCATACCGCCACCGATACACATCGAGACCAGACCGCGTTTACCTTTACGGCGTTGGAGTTCATGCAGAAGCTGGGTTGTCAGTTTGGCTCCGGTACAACCTAAAGGATGACCAAGAGCAATCGCCCCGCCGTTGGGATTGATATCTCCATCCCAATAACGTTTTTCGATACCGACAACTCTGGTTGAGTAGATAGCCTGCGAAGCGAAGGCTTCGTTAATCTCGAAAACATCGATATCCGAGGCTTTCAGACCGGCCTGTTGCAAAACTTTCGGAATCGCTAAAGCCGGACCAATCCCCATAACTTCAGGGCGACAGCCGGCCACGGCAAAATTGGTCATTTTAGCGATAGGTTTAAGCCCCAAGGCCTTGGCTTTTTCAGCACTCATAATAAGTGAGAAAGCAGCTCCATCCGTCATCTGTGATGAATTACCGGCAGTTACAATTCCACCAGCTTTAAAAGGTGATTTCAGTTTGCCCAAACCTTCCACAGTCGTCGGCCAACGAACACCGTCATCAACGGAAAAGGTTTTGCTGGTTTTAATTTTCCGGCCTTTGGCGTCGGTAGTATAGCGACAGGCTTCAATCGGAACAATTTCATCCTTAAATTTTCCGGCCGCAATCGCTTCATAGGCGCGACGGTTACTTTCGACGGCAAATTTGTCCTGATCTTCACGCGTAACCCCAAATTCATCGGCCACATTTTCAGCGGTGATCCCCATTGAGACATAAGTGTTCGGCAGATCACCCCACTCCGGATGCGGACGATAAATACTGCCGCCCATCGGAATATGGCTCATCGACTCAGCGCCGCCGGCAATTACAACATCAGACCAACCCGCATTAATTTTAGCCGTTGCATCAGCTATCGCCTGCAGACCGGAAGAGCAAAAACGGTTAACCACCACACCGCTGACGCTCACCGGCAAACCGGCTCCTAAAGCCAGAACCCGGCCCAGATTCATACCTTGTTCGGCTTCGGGAAATGAGCAGCCACAAACCAGGTCATCAATATCTTCAGGCTTTAACTCCGGCACTCTGGCCAGTAGAGCCTTAACCACTTGAATTCCGATCTCATCGCCCCGGGTCTGCGCCAGACCACCTTTTTTATATCGGCCACCGGCACTACGAACGGTCGCCACGATTACTGCTTCAGTCATTGTCCTATTCTCCTTTTGGCTTCTTAAAATGTCCACCTGCTTCGTTCCCCGTCAACCTTCGTCACTGCGGCGTACTAAATGTACGCCTCATTCCTCAGGTTTCGGGCGCCTCGCATCTGAACATTTTAATTTGCCATAATTATCACAATCTAATTTTTCATCTCTTAATTTTATTGGTAACTTAGTTTCTTAACGGTTTGCCGTTTTTCAGCATGTACATAATCCGATCCTGGGTTTTGGCTTCACCACAAAGACTTAAAAAAGCCTCTCGCTCAAGATCAAGGATGAGCTGTTCACTGACATAACTGCCTTCGGCACAGTCGCCACCGGCAAGAACATTAGCCACTTTACCGGCGACATGACAATCGTATTTAGAGACGAATTTGCCGGCCTGCATATTATAGAGAACCGAGTCGATCATCCCTTTAAAATTGTCACCCATCACCGGTATCATCGGTGAGAGCGGTTTTTTATAGAAGTACGACATTCCCAGAGCTATCTGTTTGGCATCGTAGATCTGATGGTCACGATTCATGCTTAAACCTTCACTCTTGCGAATGAAACCGTGCTCTTTGGCTTCCACGGCACTGGTCGCGACTTTGGCCATAGCTATAACTTCAAAAATCTTCTGATAGTAGGTCTGCAGATTGAGACCGTTGGCGATAGTACCATCAGGAATTCCTTCGGTCGCCCGAATCATCAACTCCTTACAGCCACCGCCAGCCGGGATAACACCGACTCCGACTTCAACCAGACCCATATAGGTCTCCCCGGTAGCCTGACAACGGTCAGCATGCATCGAGATTTCGCAACCGCCGCCCAAAGCCATCCCGGCCGGTGCTGTAACCACCGGTTTACTGAGATACTTTAAGCGCATATTACAATCCTGGAAACCTTTAATCATGGTATCAAGAATATCCCAATCACCCTTTTGGATCGTCACAAAAACCTCAAAAAGGTTGGCCCCGACCGAAAAGTTAGTCGCGTGATTTGCAATCACCAGGCCGTTGAAATCTTTTTCAACAATATCACAAGCCTGATTAAGCATGCCGACAACATCGGCATCAATCGCATTCATCTTGCTATGAAATTCAACACAAGCGATACCGTCACCGAGATCAACCAGAGAGGCTCCCGGGTTAGTGGCAACTACGGCACCGGCAGCTTTCACGGCGGGTAGGAGAATGATTTTCGAATTTGATTCGATTTTGCTATATTCAGCCGCCGCCAGATCATAGACATAGAGACCATCTTCGCGTTTTTCATAAAAACTCTTATGACCGGCTTTGAGCATCGCCGTTATCGCTTTGGGCAATTTCATCTTCAAAGTTTTGAAAACCGCAACCGTATTCTCAAGCCCAACCATATCCCAAAGTTCAAAGGGACCGAGTTTATGATTGTAACCCCACTTCATGGCGTCATCGATAGCGTTGACCTGGTCACTGATTTCAGGAATCCGATTGGCGGCATAGAGAAAATTGCGACAGAGGTAGGCGCGGACAACATCGCCGACTTTGCCGGGGCTATTAAAAAGATACTTCAGGCTGGCGGCAAAACCACCCGGTGTTTTACGGGCTTCCTTAAGTTCCGCAAAACGCGGCTTGGAGAAAGCGACATACTCATTAGTATTGTAATCAAGGGCAAGTTTTACTCTTTTCCCTTTCTCATCCTTGGTTTTTTTGTAATAACCCTGACGAGTTTTATTGCCGAGCTTTCCACCCTCAACCATTTTTATCATAAAGTCGGGAGCCTGAAAGATATCCCGCATCTCATCATCCGGCACAGCATCGTAGAGATTTTTCATGACATGCATACCGGTATCGAGACCAACCAGATCCATCGTGCCACAGATCGCCGAACCGGGCCGGCCCAGGGCTTTGCCGATAATCGCATCAAGTTCAGGCACCGTCAATTCCATCTCCAGCATGATGGTTATGGCATTGGAGATATCAAATACGCCAATCCGGTTGGCGATAAAATTAGGCACATCTTTACAGTGAACGATTCCTTTACCGAGAACTTCTTCACCGAAATTTGCCATGAAATCGATAACTTCAGACTTGGTTTCAGGACCGGAAATGATCTCTAAGAGTTTCATGTAGCGCGGCGGATTGAAAAAATGAGTCCCTAAGAAACGTTCTTTGACCGAGGCCGAGAGCTGTGATCCTACTTCATTAATCGGCAGACCTGAAGTGTTGCTGGAGAGAATGCAGTCAGGGCCAATCACTTTTTCGACTTTGGCCAGGAGTTCATGTTTGATTTTCAGATTTTCGATAACAACTTCGATAACCCAATCAACTCCGGCCAATTTGTCAAGGTCATCTTCAAAATTACCGGTTTTGACCAATTTTGCGACAGATTTTGCATAAAATGAGGCGGGTTTAGACTTAATCGCCCCTTTCAGGCCGGCTTCCGCAAAACTATTGCGCCAGGCCGGGCTCTCTTTGGTCAAACCTTTAGCCTCGTCGGCAGGTTTCAGTTCAAAAGGGACAATATCAAGCAAAAGACACTCAATCCCGGCATTCGCGAGATGGGCCGCGATCGTTGCTCCCATCACTCCGGCTCCAAGAACCGCCGCTTTTTTAATCTGGTAAGTCATGTTTCGGATCTCCTTCGTTTTTAGGTTTGTTTTAATTTGCTTGAATTTATCCTACCCAAAAGATGCATCGAGCATTTCGATCGGAGTCCGGTCTCCGGCGTGAATACCGAGACAGCGGCCCTTAATCGTCGGGAGAATGGTGCTGGCAAAATAGCGGGCGCCGGCAATTTTACCTTCGTAAAATGCGGCTTCGCTGTTATTTCGGGCAAAGGCCCGGCGTTCGGCTTGCGTCTGGGCACCGGCCTCGGCGTAGATTTTATTGACGGCGGCTAAAGCAACCTGGGCGCCCTGTACCAACTGCCAACCCACGAGAACGTCACCAAAGACTTCGAGAAAGGGGCGGGCATTTAAAACTGCCAGAACCATACTGGCACCATCGGCCCAATCTTTAAACTGGAGTGTAACCCCGCCTACCGCCTGCGCGGCTTTACCGAGAGAAGCACCAAGCAGTTGCAACTCGGGATCAGCTCCGGCTGAAGCTGCGGTTTTGCCGATCTCTTCAAATATATTTTTCAGATTCTGACCCCGATTCTGGGCCAGTTTACGGCCGACCAGATCGAGAGACTGAATTCCGTTGGTACCTTCGTAGATAGTGGTGATTTTAGCATCACGCATATACTGTTCAACCGGATATTCCGAACAGTAGCCATAACCGCCGTAGATGTCGATGGCAAAAGAGCAGACTTCCATCGCTTTGTCGGTGGAAAAAGCTTTGCAGACCGGGGTCAGGAGTTCGACAACCCCATTCCATTTTTTCTTTTCGGCAGCATCGGTAACACTCTCGGCCTGATCAAAAGCATAGGCAACATAGTAATTAAGCGCCCGAATACCCTCGACATAAGATTTCATCCACAACAAAGTACGACGAATATCAGGATGTTCAATTATGGTTACAGGTTTTGCCTCGGGGTTAGTCATATCCCAGATTGCCCGGCTCTGAATCCGTTCACGAGCATAATCACGAGCATGTTCGTAAGCGGCCGTAGCGCAACCCAAGCCCTGAATACCGACCTCAAGACGAGCTTCATTCATCATATGAAACATGATCGCCATACCTTGGCGTTCACGACCCAAAAGTTCACCATAACATTTATCTTCTTCACCGAAGTTGAGGGTACAGGTAGCCGAACCCTTGATCCCCATCTTGTGTTCGATATTACCGGTAACAACATCATTGGGCTCGCCCAATGAACCATCATCATTAACCATTATTTTCGGGACGATGAAGATCGAGATACCTTCGGTACCGGCCGGATCACCTTCGATTCGCGCCAGAACTGCATGAATATTGTTCGAGGTCAAATCATGATCACCGCTGGAGATAAATATTTTCGTACCGCTAATCAAGTAAGTCCCGTCCGCCTGTTTTACGGCTTTGGTGCGTAAAGCTCCAACATCGCTGCCGGCGCCCGGTTCAGTCAGCCCCATAGTCCCGCCAAATTCACCGGTATACATTTTTACCATGTACTTTTCTCGTTGTTCATCGGTGCCGAACTTTTCAACCAGGGCTCCGGCGCCACAGGTTAAACCAGGATACATCATCAAGGGGAAATTGGCCGCGTTAAATAGTTCGGCACAAGCGGTAAACAGACTTAACGGCATTCCCTGACCACCAACTTCAGGATCTCTCGCGGCAGAGTTCCAGCCCGCTTCACATATTTTATTATAGGCATCATGAAAACAGGCCGGCGCTTTGACTTTGCCGTCAACAAAAGTACAACCCTCCTGGTCGCCTTTGGCATAGGTCGGCTCCATCACATTGACCGCCAGTTTCTCGGCTTCACCAAGCATCATATTGGCATCATCCGACGTATAATCACTATATTTTTCCGACTTAAAGAGCTTTTCGATGCCAATCTGCTCAAAAAGAATAAATTTCTGATCCCTGACATTTACCAATCCGTTTCCCATGGTTTTTCTCCTTTT
>JAYEGS010000134.1:0-16407 GCA_034659215.1 Pseudomonadota bacterium
CTTTATAGTGGAGTTTTGTAATTATTTCACCATCAGGCAGGGCTTCTCCCGGAGGATTGACGGCTTTATAGCGCCACTGCATCCAGCGGCCGCTGTTGGTGATGCTCCCCTCTTTCTCCATCGATGCGGCACAAGGGAGCATGAAAACTTCGGTTTTGATCTTTTCCGGGGTCATGCCCGGGCCTCTCCAGAAGGAGCCGGTTTCGCTGTCAAAAAGATTGACGTTAACCATCCAGTCAAGTTTAGTCAGAGCGGCCCGGGTTTTATTAGAGCTCGCGCCGCTACAGGCGGGGTTCATGCCCCAGGCAAAAAAGCCGCTGAATTCACCCTTGAACATAGTGTCAAAAAGGGTGAGCCAGGAGTAGTTGGCCCCGTCATCAAGTTTCGGCAGATAGCTGTAGGATTCTTCCAGCGTATTTTTGCTGTCGTAGAGGGAACGTAGCAGACTGGCCGAATATTTAGGATAATTCTTCCACCAGTTGAGACTGTTATCCTCTTTCGTCGTTGGCGTGTACTTGGTGTTGTAGGCTGCCAGCGTTGGTTGTGAGGCTTTGGGTGTTTTGAGGTAACCGGGTAAAATGTGAAAGAGCAGGCAGTGATCGGTTGAACCCTGAACATTGGATTCTCCGCGCAGCGCGTTGACGCCGCCGCCGGTAACCCCCATATTACCGAGGAGCAACTGAATCATCGCCATGGTTCTGATGTTTTGGACGCCAACAGTGTGCTGAGTCCAGCCCATGGCGTACATGATTGTGCCGGCTTTACCTGGGGCTCCGGTAGCGGTATACTCTTTGTAAACCTCCAGAAGTTTTTCCGGCGGTGTGCCGGTGATCTTGCTGACGACATCCGGGGTGTAGCGTGAATACTGTTTTTTCAGAAGCTGATAGACGCAGTTGGGGTCTGTAAGTGACATATCTTTAATAACTACGCCGCTCGCATCAGTCTGAAAAGACCAGGACGATTTATCGTATTTGTTACCCTGGAGCCCTGAAAAAAGGCCGTCATTTTCGCCCGGCATCTTGAACGCGGGATTAACCAGGAACGTGGCGTTGGTATAGTGCTGGACATATTTTTTCTGGATCAGCTCATGGTCGAGCAGGTATTTTATCATGCCGCCTAAGAAAGCGATATCGGTGCCGGAGCGTAAACTCGCGTAGATATCGGCTTTCGATGAGGTCTGTGTAAAACGGGGGTCGACGCTGATCAATTTGGCCCCATCGTCCTGAGCCTTAGTCACATATTTAAACGAAATCGGGTGGTTGGAAGCCGCGTTACTTCCCATGATGAGGATGCAGTCACTGTTTGCAATATCGTTCCAGTGATTGGTCATCGCTCCGCGTCCAAACGTCTCTGCCAGAGCCGCTACGGTTGCGGAGTGTCATATTCGGGCCTGATGTTCAATGTAGACCAGGCCTAAACTGCGCAAGAATTTTTGGTAGACAAAACACTCTTCATTATCAAGTGCCGAACTCCCGACCGATGCGATCGAAGTTGTCCGGTTGACGGTTTGACCCTTCTTGTTTTTGAACGTAAAATCTTTGTCCCGGCTCTTCTTGATATTGGCTGCAATCTTATCAAGAGCCCAGTCCCAGGTGACGGTTTTCCACTCTTTACTGAAAGGGGCGCGATAAAGCGGTTTGTCGAGACGGTTGTTGTTGACTGAAAGCTGGGTGATTGAACCCCCCTTGCTGCAGAGAGAACCCTTGTTGATAGGATGGTCGGGGTCGCCTTCAGTGTTGATGACTTTGCCGTTGCGGGCCGAGACGATAATCCCGCAACCGACCGCACAGTAGGGGCAGATTGTGGTTGTCTCTTTGGCGTAACGGATTTTCAGGGGGTCGGCATGGGCCTGGATCGGTTTGAGGCTCAAGCCCATCCCGCCCGCCATCACCGCACCACCTGATAACTTCAGAAATGATCTTCGGCTGACTTGCATCTTTTAGTTCTCCTCCCGTTAGTGTTGGAATCTATATTTATAGAATGCGATTTTAAAAAGAGCAACTTGTATACCGAATGCAATGAATCTTCTTTTAAGTTTTTCGGGAGTAGACGATAAAACGTAATTATATCAAAGCTTTTCAGTGGTGTTGGAGGTTTTGTCGAGGATCGGTTTGGTGGCGTTTAAATACTTTTAATGATAAGTTCGGACAAATTGTCCGGCGTGGATGTCGGTGGTATTGAAATCAGGGAACTTTTGTCTTGGATGATTATTTATCTTCGAAAAGAAAGAGTGGATTGGTTGGCAAGATAATGGTGATGGTTGTGCCTTGTTGGGGCTTGCTTTCGACATTGATATCTCCGCCTAAGCTGCGCAGCAGCTCATAGCCGATGGCCAGGCCGAGGCCGGTGCCCTCGGCTTTGGTACTGTAAAAGGGGTTGAACATGTTTTCCACCTGCAGAGGGGTCATCCCGCAGCCGCTGTCACTGATGATGATCTCGATACCGCCTTGCTCTTCTTTGGTGGTTACCGTGATGCAACCGCCATCGGGCATCGCCTGGATGCTGTTGCAGAGGAGGTTGGTGAGAATCTGGCTTAAGCTGGCTTCGTCTGAAACCAGGGGTTTACGAGCCAGTAGCCGGGTCTCAAAAGAGATATGTAAGGTTTCAAGTTGAGGCTGTAGTGGAGTAATGACTTGGTTGATAACTTCATTGATGTCAATCTCCTGAAGTGATGCCTGTCGAACTCGGGCAAAGCCCAGCATGTTGCCGATAATATTTTTGATTCTGGTGGTTTGTTGGGTGATCAGTTCGATTTCGGTGGCAAAATGTTTTTTGATATCAGGATCCATTTCCAACAGTTCGAGATTGCCGGAGATAATATTGACGGGGTTGTTTATCTCATGGGCAACCCCTGCGACCAAACTGCCGAGGGCGGCCAGTTTGCCGGAACGTACCAGTTGCTGCTGGGCCTGCTGGAGATGTTGCAGGGACTCTTCGAGGCGAAAATTGATCGCTTTTTTATCGCCCATCATCTCCAGCAGATGATGTTTCATTTCGGTCAATTCCAGGTTGCGGGTCTCAAGTTCCGAGGTGCGTTGGGTGACCTTGTTTTCCAGCTCTTTATGGAGCTGGTCAATGGCTTCGTCCCGGTTATGTAAGGCTTTGATCATTTCGTTGAAACTTAAGGCCAACTGGCTCAGCTCATCGTTGCCCCTGATCTTGACTTCGGTTTTGAAATGGCCGGCCGCGACTTTACGCAGTTCATATTTCATGTCTTTGATGCGTTGGGAAAAACTGCGGGCATAGAAAAATACCATAAGGAAAGTTAAAAATGCCCCCAGAATCAAGATGGCGACGAGAACGGCAATGACGTTGTTACGGAATGCATTGAAGGGTTTTTCGAGCATGCCGACATAGAGAATGCCGATAACTTCAGCTCTGGAGTTGTAGATTGGTTCGTAGGCGCTGATATACCAGTTGTTAACGACAAAGGCGCGATCGGTCCATTTTTGCCGGTTAATAACGACTTTGTCGTAGACTTCCTGCGAAACCCGGGTACCGATGGCCCGGTTGCCGGCTGAATTTTTGACATTGGTGGCGATGCGGACATCATCTTGAAAAATCGTCACCGTACCGATATCCTGGCCGAAAAAAGCTGCATCGGAAAAAATAACCTTCTTGATTTTGTCAACAATAAGGTTGTTGCGATTGAGCAGTTTGCCCCCGTAGAGGACACCGATAAGATTGCCGTTGGGATCATGAACCGGCCAGGCCGCAATTATCAGCATGCAGTTGTCAAGTTTCGTAAGTTCGGTTTCACGGGCTTTGGGCGTCGATATCAGTTTAATATTGACAAGGTGGCTAAGGTTGGAATTTTCCCGGTTTAGCTCTGTAATTGTCAGGATTTCGGTACTGACTCCGGCGTTGCCGTTTAAGGCCTCGGCGACCAGTGGCAGGTTGGGTTTGTCGTTCTTGAGTTCAGGATTGTCGGCGCGCATAATGACTCTGCCGGAGCTGTCGGTCAGAGTCAGTAAAGTGAAGGTTTCATGTTGGCTAAGGCTTTGCAACTCACGTTTAATGGCGGCTGGGTTATTTTTTATGAGCGCGTTGATTAAAGGGTAAGAGGTGGCGGCGCAGTTGACTTTTTCTTTGAGACATTTGAGGTGAGAATAGTAGATAGCATGGGCCGAGTTTAAGTCATTGATGACCTTGTTTTGGGCCTGGTGCAAAATGAAGCTATCAATTGTATAGATAGCGAATGCGGTGGCCAGAGTCATGGTCAGGATCGGCAACAGCACGTTTGCCAGGGTCAGTTTCCACTTGAGAGAGAAATGTTTGCGTTTTTCAGTCATCGGTCTGGAAATTGATGTTGGCTTGATTTTTGAGTTGTTTCAGTTTGCGGCCCAGGGTTTTTTCGGAAACGCCCAAAACCTCGGCTGTTTTTTTGCGGTTTTGCTGCAGATGTTCATAAACTTTGACAATATGTTTGAGTTCAACCTCGTTTAGCGAGGGTAAAAAGTCACTCTCTTTTTCGCCCGGAGAGCCGTTTTCCGGTTCCGGCAGTTTAGAAAATGACGAAAAAGATTTTGGGCTGAACGGGAGCAGGCTGCTGTCAAAGCAGTTTTCCGGGGCCAGAATTACGGCCCGATGGACTAAATTTCGCAACTCTCTGATATTTCCCGGCCAGTGGTAGGTTTTGAGTATGGGCACAATCTCCGGAGCGATGTTGATCGGGGCGCGGCCCTCTTTGCTTGTGTACCAGCTCAGGAAATATTCAATCAGGGGAATGATATCATCAATTCGTTCTCTTAAAGGGGGCAGATCAATGGTGAAAACCTGGAGTCGGTAGAAAAGATCACTGCGAAAACGTCCGCCTGCAACCTCTTCTTCAAGGTTTTTGTTGGTGGCCGCGATAATTCTGATATCAACCGGGTAGGAGGTGGTGCCGCCGACCGGGGTTACCTCTCGGGTTTCGATGACCCTGAGCAATTTCAGTTGCAGAGCGGGTGAGGTATCGGCAATTTCATCAAGGAGTAAGGTACCTTGATCGGCGGCGCGAAAGAGGCCTGTGGAATCTTCGTGGGCTCCGGTATAGGCGCCGCGGAGAGTGCCGAAAAGCTGGCTTTCAAGGAGGTTGTCGGCCAGAGCACCGCAGTTTACGGCGAGAAAAGGGGCTTTAGAGCGATTTGGATCATGATTGTGGATGTGATTGGCGACGACCTCTTTGCCGGTTCCCGACTCCCCGGTTAGAAGTACGGTAGCCGAAGATGAGGCGACTTTTTCGGCGAGCCTGACCACTTCGGAAAAAAGTTCACTTTTATAGATGAGTGAAGGACTGTTAGAGCCGCTTTCAAGCTGCCAGCGCAAAAGCTCATTCTCTTTTTTCAGGCGTAGAGGTTCGAGAACTTTATTGACCGTACGAAGGATCTCCTGGCCTGTAAAAGGTTTAGAGAGAAAGTCATCTGCTCCGAGTTTCATGGACTCTACGGCAAGTTGAACATCGCCATGAGCCGTAATCATGATTGATTTAAGATCAGGATAAAGCCGGCCAAGTTTTTGCAGTAATTTGCAGCCATCACAGTCCGGCAGGCGGTAGTCGATAATAGCCAGAACCGGGCTGTTGCGTTCTTCCTCAAGGGCTTTAAGGAAGGTTGTGCCACTCTCCCAGGTGGTTACTTTGTAACCTTGGGATTGAAGGGTTTTGCCCAGGAAATTCAGCATTCCCGGTTCATCATCAACGATAATTATCTCTTCTTTGCTCATTTTTGCTTGATCTCTTTAAGTTTTATTGCGGCACCGGTTTTTCAATGTGCCGATACCCTCAATTTCGATCTCAATCAGATCTCCGTCCTGCATGAAAATCGGGGGCTCGCGAAAGACGCCGACACCGCTCGGTGTGCCGGTCATGATCAGATCGCCCGGTTCAAGGGTGAAGTGATGGCTTAAAAAACTTACGAGTTCGGCTACCGGAAAGATCATGTTGGCGGTGTTGCTTTCCTGCATGATTTTGCCGTTAAGACGGGAGCGGATCGCTAGCTTTTGCGGGTTTTTGAGCTCGTCGCCGGTTACCAGCCAGGGACCTAAAGGGCAAAAGGTGTCGAGGGATTTACCGCGGACAAACTGTTTGTCGCCAAACTGGAGGTCGCGGGCACTGACATCGTTGCCACAGGTATAGCCCAGAACTTTAGCGAGGGCCTCCTCAGGTTTGCAGGATGAGGTTTTTTCACCGATGACGACCGCCAGTTCGGCTTCAAAATCAACCTTTTTGGTGATTTTGGCTGACCAGGTGATAGCTTCATCGGGGCCGATGACAGAGTTCGGAAACTTGGCGAAGACCAGGGGTTGTTTAGGGGTGTCGCGTTTGCCTTCAGCGGCATGGTCGGCATAATTTAGGCCGATAGCGATGATTTTACCGGGGCGGTTGACGGGCGCGGCCAGTTTTACTTGATCCAGCTCGAGGGTTATCCCTGTCGTCGTCGGCGGTTTACCGGCTTTAAGCCAAGCGTGAAAATCACCGGTATAGACGAGAGGCGAGAGTGTCTCTCCCTCAACTATTCCCAACTGAAGTTTTTGGTTTTGAAAAAATTGAGCTAATTTCATTCTCTTTCTCCTGGTTTCTGATTTTCTCTTTCCTGCCCTTTTTTTGGCGACATGTCAATAATCTTTTGCTATCAAGTGACAAGCATGATACAAAAGCGAATCAAAATTAAAGCAAGACAATAACTATATTTTGCAGGAGTTGAGAAATATGACAGATCAATGTAACCATGGCTCGGTTCAGCGGGTTGTGGTTTTTCAGGAGCGGGGTAGTGGTGAAAAAAAGATTGCCGGAATTGAACTCTATACTCCGGGCTGTTTTGAACTTGAGATTATTTCGCTGGATGATCCGCTGCCGGCTCTGCTCGATGAACCGGAAAATTATCTGCCGACCGAATTGAAGGCTGACGTGGTGCTCGATTTTTTGCGTCATCCCGATCTTTCGGCCGAGCTTTTACGTCGTTGTCAGGAGGCGAAGATTCCACTGGTGGCGACGACCAAGAAATATCCCGCCAGTCCGCTGGTGGCGACGCCACCGATATGATGTTCTCTGCCCCGGCTGGTCTGGCTGGGTGAGTATGGTGAACGTTATGGAACCCCTGAACTCGAAGTTGAGGTTGAGGATGGTAAATTAAAATCAATCAAAGTCTTACGCGGGGCTCCCTGTGGCGCGACCTGGCGGGCTCTGGAGAAATTGATTGGTATGGAGGCTTCTGAAGTTGCCACCCGTTATGGTCTCGATGTGCAATTTAATTGCAGTGCCGATCCTGCTGGTTGGGACCCGCTCTGGGGCAAAAGCCCGGTGCATCTGGCCGCCGATATGCATTTTAAGGCTCTGCAGAGAGCTTTGAAAGATATCGAAGAATAAGTGTGAGGATAGACGTGGATGATTATGACGTAAAGTTTGCGCCTTTGGCGGAGCGTATGCGGCAAGCCGGGATGCCGCAATTGGCTGTCGAAACCCTGGGGCTCTATTTTTCCCGCTTGTTGGCGGGGGAGAGTGGCGAAATTGCGGAGAGTGAGCTTGAACCGGTAGCCGGACTTCCTGATGCCGAACAACTCGATGATGAGTGTGCCGTGATTGGTCGGGAGGCTTTGTCTGAGACGGTTTTGATTAAATTAAATGGTGGTCTCGGCACCAGTATGGGTTTAGAGCGGGCAAAATCATTGTTGGTGGTTAAGGAGGGTTTGACCTTTCTTGATATTATTGCTCGTCAAGCTTTGGCCGCCAAGGTTCCGCTGCTGCTCATGAACAGTTTTGCCACGCGCAAAGATTCGCTGGCTCTGCTTGATAACTATCCGGAACTTTTGCACTTCGGCCTGCCGCGTGATTTTCTGCAGCATAAAATCCCTAAAATTTGTCGGGAAACTCTGTTGCCGGTTACTTATCCGGCGGCGCCCGAATTGGAGTGGTGTCCTCCGGGGCATGGCGATCTCTATCCGGCCCTGGTTACGAGTGGAGTTCTAAAAGCACTGAGAAGCGCCGGCTACCGTTACGCTTTTGTCAGTAATGCCGATAATCTCGGGGCCGTACTCGATTCATCAATTCTCGGCTATTTTGTTCGGGAAAAGTCGCCCTTTATGATGGAGGTTGCCGATCGCACTGCCGCCGACCGCAAAGGTGGGCACCTGGCCCGGCGTCGCTTGGGTGGTGGTCTGCTTTTGCGCGAAGCGGCTCAATGTCCGATTTCTGAACAAAATGCCTTTCAGGATATCGAACGTTATCGATATTTTAACACCAACTCCTTATGGCTTGATCTGGTGGCCTTGGAGAGAAAAATGGCCGACTGCGGTAACCTGCTTGAGTTGCCCTTGATCTGCAACCGTAAGCCGGTTGATCCCCGTCATTCCGACTCGACTCCGGTTTTTCAACTTGAGACCGCAATGGGAGCGGCAATCGGGGTTTTCCCCGGAGCTCAGGCTTTAAGGGTGTCGCGGCGGCGTTTTGCCCCGGTTAAAACCACCGACGACCTCCTGGCCGTACGTTCCGATGCTTATTCGCTTAAAGATGATTATACTGTGGTTCCGGCAGGATTGGCCGCCAAGGCCGGGAGCGGGCCGGTGGTCAGCCTTGACCCTCTCTTTTACCGTCTGGTTGATGATTTTGAACAACATTTTCCGGCCGGAGTGCCCTCTCTTATTGAGTGTAAATCTTTGCAGGTCAAAGGTGATATCACCTTTTCGCAAAAGATCTCTATTAAAGGGCGGGTGAAACTTGCAAATGCCGAGTTGCAGCCATTGACGCTGCCGGCGGGGCTCACGATTTCCGCAGATGTTGAAAAGGAATTTATTTAATGGCTGATTCTCTACAGGTTTACTTTACAGCGTTGGCCAAAATCGCTCAGCTCCTGGCCGGGGAGAGTGATTTTCAGAGTACCATGGAGACAATTTTAGTGCGTCTGGCGCGATTGACCGGCATGAAGCGGGGGATGATTTCGCTCTATCGCCGCGATCTTGAAGAGATTCATGTCGATATTACGTATGGTATTCCTGATACTTCGGAGCCGGTTTTCTATCGTTTGGGCGAAGGTATTACCGGCCGGGTGGTGGCTACGGGGCGGCCGATTGCGATTCCCCGCCTTGATCAGGAGCCGCTCTTTCTCGATCGTTCCGGGGCGCGGCGCGAGATTGATCGTTCGACCCTGGCTTTTCTCTGTGTGCCGATAAAATTTGCCGGTCAAACCGTGGGGGCACTTTCAGTCGATCGGGCGGCTAAGGGGGTCGACCTGCCGGGTGAACTCGCCTTTCTTGAGGTCGTGGCTAATCTTTTAGCTCCACGGGTTCATGCTCGCCGGGTACAGGACGAAAATACCCGCTTGCGTGAAGCTATTGGTCGGCATGGGCCGCTGGGAACCGTGGTTGGTAATGCCAATTCTATGCGTCTGGTGGCTGAACAGATCGACCAGGTTGCCCAAACCATGACGACGGTTCTGATCACCGGTGAAACCGGAACCGGCAAAGGTCTGGTTGCCAGTGAGATTCACTATCGCAGTCCGCGGCGTGATCAGCCGATGATTCGGCTTGATTGTGGGGCGATTCCCGAAAATCTGGTCGAGAGTGAAATTTTCGGCCATCAGAAAGGGGCTTTCACCGGAGCTATTGAAAAGCGTATCGGTAAATTTGAACTGGCTCAGGGGGGTACTATCTTTCTTGACGAGATTGGTGAGCTGCCCCTCGCTTCTCAGGTTAAACTCCTGCGGGTTCTGGAGGAGCGCGAGTTTGAACGGGTTGGTGGTGGCAAAACCATTAAAACCGACGCCCGGGTTATTATTGCAACCAATCGAGACCTTGAAAAAGAGGTTGCCGCCGGTCGCTTTCGTTCCGATCTTTTCTATCGCTTAAGTGTCTTTCCCATCCATTTGCCGCCTTTACGTGAACGCGGGGCCGATATTATCCTGCTGGCTGATCTCTTTGTCCATAATCTGGGTGAAAAAATGGGTTGTAAAATCTCCCGAATCGACTCCTCGGCCCTTGACCTGCTCATCTCCTATCACTGGCCGGGCAACGTTCGGGAACTCCAAAACGCTCTTGAGCGGGCCATGATTCTGGCCACCGACGGTATTATTCACGGCTATCAGTTGCCGCCCTCACTCCAGGCCGCGGCAGCGGGCGATGAGGGTGATTCAGGAGAGGAGGCCGGGGCCACCTTCCAGGCTATGGTCAATGCTTACGAGACCACCTTGATTGTCGAAGCCTTGAAAAAAACTCAAGGCAACCAGACTAAAGCGGCAAAACTTCTGAGAACCACCAAACGGGTGATTCAATACAAGATTGCTAATCATAATATCAACTATAAGAAATACAGTGGTGTTAAGGTGTGATGTATAGTTTTTACCACGTCTTTATTTTTTTCCTGCTTTACTCTTTCCTAGTGGGCCTGGGGCTCTTTTTTTATCTCTGGCGCCGTCGTGAAAAAGCGGACACCCTTGCCTTTGCCCGGGATAAAGTCGTTGAGTTTATTGATGATGCTGTGATTGCGCTTGACCGGCAACTTAAGATTGTCGATGTCAATCCTGCGGCCCAAAATCTACTCTCTTCTTCGGGTAAGTCGATGGTCGGGGTTTTAGTGCAGGAATTTTTGCCGGTCTCTTATGATTTTGGCCAACTGCTTGCGGATGCTGAAAATCGTCAGGTGGAGATGGATCTGACCCTTGCCGGTGGGCGGCAGGCCATTTTTGATCTGCGTATCTCCAAGCTTCGTAAGCCGAGCCGGGAATGGGTTGGGATTTTGATTGTGGCTCGGGATGTGAGTGAACGGGTGGATATGGTTGATGATCGGGAGAGGATGATTCTTGATCTGGAGGAGGCTAAAACCGAGCTTACCCGGTGGGCGAATTTTGATTTTTTGACGGAAATCTATAGTCGGCGGTATTTTATCGAGGTGGCGGGGAAGGAGTTGGTTCGTTCTTTGCGTTATCGGCGTCCACTTTCCTTGATTATGATGGATGTCGATCATTTTAAAGTGGTTAACGACACCTTTGGTCACGAGGCTGGTGACCGGGTTCTTTTTGCGGTTGCCCGGGCAATCAAGACGGATCTGCGCCAGATTGATATTCCGGCTCGTTTTGGCGGCGAGGAGTTTATTGTTCTTCTGCCTGAATCGAATCGGGAGCAGGCTCGGTTGACGGCTGAAAAGATACGTTCAACAATTGCCGAACTGAAATTTGAAGAACTCAATCCCGGTTTCAGGTTGACCATCAGCCTTGGGGTTGCCGGGAAGTCCGCAGATGATGTGAGTAGTTTGAGCGATCTGCTCAGGTTGGCCGATACCGCACTTTATGCCGCAAAAAAGGCGGGCCGCAACTGTGTGCGGGTATGATTGAGGGGTTGGGTTGCTTTTATTCTACAAAAAACTGATTCATAAATGTGTCGCCACTTTGAATGTTGTGCAACAAAAATGTACCGTGAATTGTAAGTTGTTGAGAATGTAGAACTTTACGTATTGAAAAATTCGTCGGAGGGCCATTAGCGCTTCTCTTTAACGCAGAAACGGCACATTAATGTGCCGTTTCTGCGTTGTGATATGTGCTGAAACGACCTATTTACCTGCTGCTGTGAACCCTTTATAATCAACCATAGCCCCAAATAGTTATTTTTATAAATTTATTTTAAGAACTGGCACGCCCTCTGCTAAGTGAGATGTCAAGTAATCTGAAAAAAATCCAGGAGCGTGCTATGAAAATTATAGGAACAAAATTTATGAAGCATCTGCGGAACCCTTTGCTGGTTTTTCAGGCGCTGTTTTTTCTTCTGCTGTCGACCGGAACCCTTCTCGCCGGTGAGGAAGCCGTGGCGATTGATACCGGTACCACGGCCTGGATGTTGACCTCAACGGCTCTGGTTTTGTTGATGATTCCGGGGCTGGCAATGTTTTATGGTGGTTTGGTGCGAACCAAAAATGTGTTGGGAACGATGATGCACAGCTTTGCCGCGATGGGAATTATTGGAGTGTTGTGGGTGGTTCTCGGTTATTCAATGTCATTTGGTAAAGGGGTGTTGGGGGGCTGGTGCGGCTGGAATCCCGACTACTTTCTTTTACGGGGCATTGATGATGTGATCCTTGAGTGCGGCGTGCCGGAGTATGTTTTTGCGATGTTTCAAGGAAAGTTTGCGATTATCACACCGGCCCTGATTGCCGGTGCTTTCGCTGAACGAGTTAGTTTTCGGGGTTATTGTCTCTATATTGTGCTCTGGAGTATCTTGATCTACAACCCGCTTTGTCATTGGGTCTGGGCTCCGGATGGTTGGATTTTTAATCTTGGAGCCGACGGCGCGATTGATTTCGCCGGGGGTACGGTTGTTCATATTTCCGCCGGGGTCAGCGGTCTGGTCGCCGCTTTCTACTTAGGTTGTCGGCGCGGTTATCCGAGTACGGCGATGCACCCCAATAATTTGGTTATGACTTTAATGGGGGCTGGTCTTTTATGGGTCGGATGGTTTGGTTTTAATGCCGGCAGTGCGGTCTCCAGTGGCCTGGATACAGCCAGGGCTTTGACTGTGACTCAGGTGGCAGCGGCCGCCGGAGCTACCGCATGGCTGATTATCGAGGGTGTTCATCTGGGGAAAGCGACCACGTTGGGGCTGGTTAGCGGAATTTTGGCTGGTTTGGTTGTAATTACGCCGGCGGCCGGAGTGGTTCAGCCGGCCGGGGCTATTGTTCTCGGTATGAGTGCATCATTAGTTTGCTATTTAGGCCTCTTTCTCAAAGAAAAAATGGGTTACGATGATAGCCTTGATGCTTTTGGCATTCATGGCGTCGCCGGAATCTTCGGGGCGTTGGCTCTGGTCTTTTTTGTTCGTGAAAGCTGGATGCAGGAAGCGGCAGCCGGATTCGGAGCCAGTTGGAGTGTTGTCCAGCAGTTGCTGGTACAGTTTCAGGCTGTGGCCGCAACCATTCTTTATAGCGTAGTCGTTAGTGGTATCCTGATTCTCGTGGTCGAGAAAACCGTGGGTTTCCGTTTGTCGGAAAATGCTGAAAAGTCGGGAATGGATCATGCCCTGCACGGCGAACACGGATATGGACTGATAAATCTAAATTAAGGGGAAACCGTTATGCAACTTGTTACGGCGATAATCCAGCCGGATAAGCTGGATGAAGTAAGGGAAGAGTTGGTTGTGGCCGGCATCACCCGGATTACGACCAGCCGGGTGACCGGACATGGTCAACATCAAGATCAACACGACAGTGAACGTCTCTATCGGGGCCAGAAAGTGATGCCGAATCTGTTGCCTAAGGTGAGAATTGACATCGCTTGCAACGACGAGTTTGTTGATGTCGCGATAGAAGCTATTTTACGTTCGGCCAAACATGGCGATGGTCGGATCGGTGATGGTAAGATTTTTGTCACCGAATTGAAGCGTTGTATCCGGATCCGGACGGACGAGAGTGGTAGTCAGGCAATATAACTTTTAACGTAAACCAGGGAGATAGCTCTTTTCATGAATAAAACTTACCCTTTTCTAAAATTATCTTTGATTTTAGCAGCTCTTTTTTTGTTTGCCGGGATTGCCGGAGCCACTGAGTTCGAGCAGGTTGTCGATGTCCAGAAATACAATCGTGCCATCCATATAATGGCAATGCTCTTAGCCGGTTTTGGCTTTCTCATGGTATTTGTAAAAAAATATGGGCGGTCGGCCGTAACCGCAACCTATCTTTTGGTCAGTGTTGCGATTCCTCTCTATATTTTAAAAGATAGTTTTGGCATTTTGGGTGGTTCAGGCTCAGAAATTGACAGCCTTATTCTCGCTGAGTTTGCTGCGGCAAGCCTGCTTATCTGTGCCGGTGCCCCTCTCGGCAGGTTGAAAATGGGTCAGTATATTTTTCTCGGTTTACTATTTATACCCTGTTATGCGTTTAACGAATGGCTTCTCCTTGATAACGGTTTTGGACTGATACCTTCCGGTGCATTTATCGATACTGGAGGGTCGATTGTTATCCATGCTTTCGGTGCCCTCTTTGGGCTTGGCGTGATAATGACGATGACGACCAAAGAAGAGACCGATTTGCCGGTTGAAGCAGACTTTACCAGCGACCGCTTTTCCCTGCTTGGGAGTATGATCCTCTGGTTGTTCTGGCCCAGTTTTTGTTCGGCTCTGGTTGCGCCTGAACTTGTGCCGCATACCGCAATAAATGTGATTTTGGCCCTTTCCGGCGCTACCATCGCCACCTATTTTGCTTCAACTTATCTGCGCGGAAAAATTTCTGCCGCCGACATTGCTAATGCGGCGTTGGCCGGCGGTGTTGCTATCGGTTCCGCCTGTGATGTTGCAAGCTTCCCGGAAGCGTTCACTGTCGGCATTTTGGCTGGTGCTCTGTCAACCTTCGGTTTTGCGGTTTTACAGAGTAAAGTTGAAGGTCTGATCAAAGGTATTGATACCTGCGGGGTCATGAACTTGCATGGCCTGCCCGGACTTTTAGGTGGTTTGTCAGCTATTTTTATTGTTGATGGTTTAAACAAAGGCAGCCAGATAATGGGGATTGGTATTACTATTGTCGTAGCTGTTGCAACCGGTTTTATTGTCGGGAAATTTATCGCAATGCTGGGTCGTAAAAATCTGGCCTACGATGACATCGATGAATTCGAGTTGTAAATAACATTTTCCTGTAGCAACGGCTCCAGCTTTGGCGCATCTTGATTATTATGATGCTTTAACTTGATTAATGTTCCAATTTATGGTTAAAAGCGGGTGTTCAATTGAGTGGATATCTGTTCGGAAACCAATTTTTCTAAAGGAGTAATAGCATGACCAGAGAAGAGATTCTGAAAATTGTAGAAGAAGAGAATGTCCGGTTTTTCCGCCTCCAGTTTGTTGATATCTTTGGTATTATGAAGAATGTCGCAATTCCTGTGAGTCAGTTGAAAAAGGCTCTTGATGGACAAATGATGTTCGATGGTTCTTCGATTGAGGGCTTTGCCCGGATTCAGGAATCCGATATGTATCTGATTCCTGACTATGACACTTTTTGTGTCATGCCCTGGCGTAACAAGGAGGGGGTTGCAACCGCCAGAATTATCTGTGATGTCCATAAGCATGATGGTACTCCGTTTGCCGGTTGTCCTCGGGTTAATCTGAAACGGGTGATGGCAGACGCTGCAGAAATGGGTTACACGATGAATGTCGGAACCGAATGTGAGTTCTTTCTTTTTGAGGTGGATGAGTACGGCCCGACTACGGTTACCAATGATAATGCCGGTTATTTCAGCGTCGATGCCGAAGATGACGGGATTGAGTGTCGTCGTGAAATTATCGATACCTTGGAAAAAATGGGCTATGAGATTGAAGCATCCCATCATGAAGTGGCCGAAGGTCAGCACGAAATTAACTTTAAATATGCTGATGCCGTGGCCGCTGCCGATAATACCATAACCTTTAAATGGGTTGTAAAAACGGTTGCTAAATCTTATGGTCTGCACGCAACCTTCATGCCGAAACCGGTTTTTGGTATAAATGGTTCCGGGATGCATACCAATCAGTCACTTTTTGATCTCGAAGGCAATAACGCTTTCTACGATGCTGATGGCGAGTTGAAATTGAGCAAGGTCGCATATCAATATATTGCTGGTATCAATAAAAATGCCCGGGCTTTTGCAGCTGTAACCAACCCGCTGGTCAACTCCTATAAACGGCTGGTTCCAGGATATGAAGCCCCGGTCTATGTCGCCTGGTCAGCCAGTAACCGGAGTGCCTTGATGCGGATTCCGGCCTCTCGCGGCCTGGGAACCAGGGTTGAAGTTCGTTGTCCGGATCCGACCTGTAACCCTTATCTTGCTTTTGCCCTGATGGTTAATTGCGGTTTGGACGGGGTTAAAAACAATTTTGAGACTCCGGCTCCGGTTAATGTAAATATTTTTGATATGACTCCGGCTGAAAAAGATGCTGCCGGTATCGATAGCATGCCAGCCTCCCTTGAAGAAGCCCTGAACGCCTTTGAGGAAAATCCAATTGCCCGCGAAACCCTGGGCGATCATATCTATGAAAAATATGTCACTTACAAACGGGCGGAGTGGGATAAATATCGTACTGCAGTTACCGATTGGGAACTTGAGGAATACCTCTCAATGTATTAATTCATGCTCTCTCAGGCCCGCAAGATGATACTCATCTTGCGGGCTCTTTCTTATGTCGGTAAATTGTAAAAAGAGATTGACAAGAGACCCCCATCTCTACTACAAGCTCACAACCTTTTCGCTGAACCATCATCAATCACAAAAGGTTTAACGGGCCATTAGCTCAATTGGCAGAGCAACTGACTCTTAATCAGTAGGTTCTGGGTTCGATTCCCCGATGGCCCACCAATAAAATCAAAGGCTTAGTTAACGTTTGTTAGCTAAGCCTTTTTTGTTTTCTGGGTTCGGGGGCCACTTTGGGGGCCACTTTGCATTTTGAAACTTTTTTTCTTTCAAAGAAATTTTTACATTTGAGTATCTA
>JAYEGS010000135.1:0-10868 GCA_034659215.1 Pseudomonadota bacterium
GTTCTGAGAGGGGCCGGGGCCAACTGATGTATGGTTGAAATATTGTGACACCGCCGGGAAACCAGGCGGAAAACAGTGAAAACAAACCTCAACCTGAAGCATCGGAAGAAACCGGTCTACTCGACCACGGACAGGGATTTTCCGTCTGTGTGGGTCCGTGTGGGTCTGTGGCTAATCTTCTAATTTTGATGTATTTCAGTAAATTCGTAAACTTAACCGGATTTCGTTGGGTGAGAAATAATGATTTCGCAGCGGGCGACCGGATCAATACGTTCGATTTGGTTGATTTCGACGAGTACCAGACCCGCACCATTAACAACCCTCTCTAATTCAACCGCATTCAGAGCTCCACCTATATTCCAGAGCCAGTTATCGACTTCGTTGGAAAATCCCGGCGGCAGGTTTTCAGTTAGGATGAAGTCGTAGATCAACAAAGTTCCCCCGGTTGCCAGTAAAGGAAACAACTCCGTAAAAAAAACTATCTTGTCGTAGATCAAATTAAATGATCCGTTCATCAGGATAAGCTCTGAAGTTTCGAGCTGGTAGCTGGAGAGGTGGTTTAGGTCGGCTCGGTGCAACGTGATTTTCTCAGATTCCGCCGGGAAATGGCGTAGCAGCTCTTCTCCTTTGGCGAGCAGTTTGGGGCTTGCATCAAGGCCTGTAAGTCGTTGTAACTTAGGAAGTGAGGAGACGCAAAAAAGCGCATCTAAAACTGAGCCGCAGCCTAAGTCAAGGATGGTTCGGGGGGCAAGGGAGATAATTTGGGGTAGCGGGTTGGCGCAGGGAAAGGCAACGTCGCCGCTGCCGGGAGGCAGCTTTTCGATTAAGTTTTGCGGGTAGTTCAGATTCTCCAGCAGGCGAATCCCGCGATCGATAGCTACCGGGTTCAGCAGGCCGTTCTCACAGGAACAGATTTTATCGTACATCTGTTGTAAAGCCAGATTGAGCTGTTGAGCAAATACTCTATTTACGATTACTTCACTCATTTATACAGTTTTTTCCAGCCGGCCATGATAAAATAGAGGGCCCCGGCGAAAAGGATAATTACCGGGCCGCTGGAGAGGTTGGCGTTGTAACTTAAGCCTAAGCCGCTGACAATCGAGATGGCGGAGAGGAAAACGGCCAGCAGCATCATGCCGGAGAGGCGGCGGGCATAGAGGGATGCGGCTGCAGCCGGCAGGGTCAGCATGGCAACAACCATGACGATACCGACGACCCGGATTAGAAGAACAACGGTGACTGCCGTCAGAGCCAGGAGAATCTGATAAAAAAAATCAACATTCAGGCCTCTGAGTCGAGCGAATTCTTCATCAAAACAGACCGCTAGAAGTTGATGATAACAACTTGTAACAAATAAGATGATAAATAGGTCAAGGGCGATGATGAGTTTAAGATCCCGGCTCGAAACCAGTAAAATATCGCCGAAAAGATAGCTTGTAATATCGAAATAGCCGGGTGTCAGATCAATAAAGATGATACCTAGAGCCATGCCGATAGCCCAAGTTGCGCCGATCATGGTCTCTTCCCGTTGGCCGGGATTGTGTCCGAAACGACCGACAATAAAAGCAGCTAAAAGAGCCGCAAGCAGAGCCCCGTAAACGGGGTCGAGCCACTCCACGTTAAAGATTGCTTTAAGCCATAAAGCTCCACCAATTCCTCCCAGAACGCAATGCGAAACCGCTCCGGCAAGATAGCTGATACGGCGCGTAACCACATAGGTGCCGATAATTCCGAAAGCGATACTTGATAAGAGGCCCACAGCCAGGGCCAGTCTTAAAAAAGTGTTGTCGGGGTCGACTAAGGCGTGAAAAAAATCCATAATATTAACTAAACCGCAGGTTTGTTATGGTGATGGCCATCTTTATCACAACGATGGTCGTGGCGTATCAGATTGAAATCGCCGCCGTAGATCTCTTTGATCAGGGTGCCGTTAATGTTGCTGGTCGGATGAATGATTACCTGACGGTTGACACAGATGACGCTTTTAACCACCTGGGAAACAAAGCCCAAATCGTGTGATACCAGCAAAATTGTCATACGCCGGTTAAGGCGTACCAGGGTCTCGTAAAGATTCTCTTCACTGCGCGGATCGATATTGGCAGTGGGTTCATCGAGCAAAAGAAGTTGTGGTTCGGTACAAAGAGCTCTAGCGATCAGGACACGCTGCCGCTGGCCTCCGGAAAGTTGGTGGAAAGAGTCTTTTTCATAATCACTGAGACCAACTTCGTTAAGAGCGGCGCGGGCGGTTTCGAGCGCTTGGCGTGGATAGCCGCTAAATAGACCTCCACTTTGCTTGCCGAGTTGTCCCATAAGTACGACGTTGAGCACTGAGACCGGGAAAAGTGGGTCGAGATGGGCGTGTTGCGGCATATAGCCGATTTTCCGGCGGCCTTTTTCCGGACTCTCCCCGAAAATTTCAATCCGGCCCCGATCGGGCTGGAGGAGGCCGAGAATTAATTTCAACAATGTGGTTTTGCCGCCGCCATTAGGGCCGACAATGCTACCTAACTCCCCCTCCTGAATCTCCAGATTGACCGCTTCCAGAACCGGGTGCTCATGGTATGAGAAGTCAAGGTTGGTTATTTTTATAATTGGCGGTTTCCGATTCATCTCTTAGCCTGCAAATTGTTCCTGACGGTTTTTCCGATATGGTTGAGATTGGCACAATAGTTTTGGGCCAGAGGGTCGAGTGAGATGACGGCACAGTTAAGTGAGTCAGCAATTTTTCGGGCACTTTTTTGGTCAAACTGAGGTTGGACAAAGATAACTCGGGCTCTCTCTTGGCGCGCTTTTTTGATGAATTGGGCCAGCTCTTTGGCTTTTGGTCTTTTGCCCTCAACTTCGACGGCCAGCTGGTGCAGATTGTAGGCTCTGGCAAAGTAGCTGAAAGCGGGGTGATAGACAAAGATGGTGCTGCCGGCGAGCGGGGCCAAGGTGGTGGTGAGATTTTTATGCAGAGTTTGGAGTTTTTCTTTTAAAGAATTTAAATTGTTTAAATATAGCTTATTGCCTTCAGGATCTATGCGGCTTAAGGCGTTATAGATTGTGGTCGCTTGTTTAAGCGCTAATCGCGGATCGAGCCAGCTGTGCGGGTCAAGATCAGTGGAACGGTGTTGGTGGTGATGGTTTTTGGGGGTTGATGGTGATTTGTTGAAATGGTCGTTAGGCATGGGTTGCAAAGTGATTCCAGTTTGTGTATCAATAATCTGAGGATGTTTTGGCAGGGCTTTAATTTTTTCCAGCAACACTTTTTCAAAAGGCAGCCCAATCTTGAAAAAGAGTTGCGCCCGACTTAAAGTTTGCACCTGCTGTGGGGTCGGGGCGTAGGTGCCCGGGCTTTTCCCGGGCGGCAGCAGCAGTTGTACGCTAACCCTGTCGCCGCCGATCTGTTGGCAGAAATCGAGATGCGGGCCAATGTTGACAAAAATCGAAATCGGCAATTGAGTTCGGCTGGTGGATGCAACCCCATCTTTAATAGACGGGCTTCCAAGTGTCAAGATGATGATCAAGAGAATGAAAAAGGCAGCCGAAAATCTTTTTTTCATCGTGGTCGACTCTTATTGTCGGCTCAGAGTTACCCGACGATTACGAGCCCGTCCGGCGGCATTTTGATTGTCAGCCAGTGGTTCACTCTCGCCCCGGCCCTGAGAACTGAGAAGAAAGTTGTCAATGCCTAAATTGACCAAGGCCCGCTTAACGCTCAGAGCCCGCTTACGGGAGAGCTCCAGGTTTGATTTGGCGGAGCCGATATTATCAGTATGGCCGGTTATCATAATTTTTTCATCAATCAGAGCCTTACTTTGCAACGCTCCGGCGATCTCTATGATCTGTTGATTCGCGCTCTCGGAGAGCTTGGCAGAACCCGAAGTAAATTCAATTTTCAGATTGATCAGCCTTTTTTCTGACTGTAAAGAGTGGCTGATGGTTTCGCTGTCAACCACCAGTTCATAGTTTCCTCGATCCAGGCCGGTCGCCTGTTTTTTTACCGGTTCAGCCGGAACCGTAAAAGCATCCCGACTGGTTGCCGGTTGCATAGTATCATCCGAGGCTTTAACTGTTGTTGGCAACAGCGTGAAAATAAACAGAAGAAAAATAAAGAGGGTAGTTGGGGAGATTTTTTCATGGATATTTGGGGGCAGCATAATTCCTCTTGTTAATTTGATGGTATTAGTGTTCTGATAAGAGTACTTATTTGTGAGCCTTGCAATAATTTTTGGGTTGTGGGGGTAACTCCCGCATTAGATTTAATCTATTTTGCAACCGCTTGGCACTACAGTGTAACATAACCCGCAAGGGTGGTAAACTATTTTTCGTTGGCAGTATGCTTTGCATCGTCTCAGTTGTACGTAAAACACTTATTCTATTGGTCTGTTTTTTATGTTATAGAAGTTCCGGTGCAGATGGTTATCGAGAAAATGGTTCGTTTCGAATCCCCAATGTGGGCTTTGGATGAGGAGTATTGATGGCTAAAAGTATTTTTTTGGTTGAGGATGAAGGCCTGTTGCGGAATGTGCTGGCTATAACCTTGAGAAATGCCGGATATGTTGTTGAAACTTCGGAAAATGCAGAAGATTGCCTTTTTTGTTTGGGACAGCAGGACTATGATCTGCTTGTAACTGACATAATGCTGCCCGGAATCAGCGGGCTTGAACTGCTGGCTTTTGTTAAAGATAAATTATCGTATATGCCGGTTATTCTGATGACCGCATCAAGTGATCTTCTCTCAGCGGTTGAAGCTTTAAGACTTGGGGCTACCGACTATCTTTGTAAACCTTTTAAAGATGAAGAACTTTTGCTGCGAATCAGTCGCTGCCTGGAGGTCTCCGATCTCAAAAGCAAGCTTGAAAAAGAGGAGTTTTTCAAGAAAAGAGCGGTTGAATGTTCGCGCGAGTTAGATGAAGTCAGGGCGGCCTTGAAGGTTGTCTTGAAAAGGTCGGATCAGATTAAGGAGGAAGTTGAGCAAAATATAGCGTCCACGATTCATGCCCTGATTCTTCCTCTTGTAAGTGAGTTGGAGTTGTCTATGGTTAAACGAAAACCTGAAATCATAAATTGTTTGCAGGTACTCAAACAGACGCTTTTCGAAATCACTGCACCTTTTGCCCGCAGTATAACCTCACTTGATTACTCGCTTACGCCGCGTGAAGTACAGATTGCGAATTATATTCGCATGGGAAAAACCTCAAAAGAGATTGCTCAACTGGCAAAGATTACTTATGCCACCGTAGAATCCCACCGTAATACCATAAGAAAAAAATTGGGCATCAAAAACCGCAAGATCAGTCTAGCCTCTTTTCTAGCCACTATGAAACAGTGACAACCATGTTTTATCTTACGACTTTAACCGTATTTAAACCAACCCTTATCTCTTCAGTTTTACTTCACGCTTAACCGCCTCTCTTTTCCTTTCTCAGGCTCTCCGGTACATCATTTCCAGTTCCATTTAAAATTTAATATCACTCAAAAACATTGATTTTTCATAGATGGTATATGGCTTGTTTTTAATGGTTTTATTTATCTTTTGGTGGGTGTATTACTGTAGTCGTAGTTAAAAAATTGCTGCTAACGCCAAAGTTAACCCGCCCACCAACGGGCTGGCTACCAACTTTGAGCGTGGCTGAAAGTTTGGGTTAATCTCGAAGAATCGCACGTTCTCGTGGGTCGGGTTGAACGCGTTGTTGGCTTAGTTTCATGTACAATTTTTATTTGGTTAATCATGTTTAGTTACTGTTCTTTCGTATCAATCTTGGGTCAAATGAGAATTTTTCAACTGATACTAACTTTACATTTTTAATATCTTTATGCAAAGGGTTGATTAGGATATTAATTTCTCTTTCAACAACTGCTGATGGGATTTCAAGCATTAGAGATGATTTTGATTTTAACCATTTCGTGCCAATATTAGCTAATTGTTCTGGTGCTGGGTACTCACGCCAATTCAGTGGCAACTGACCTGCGTTCACTGATTTTATCTCAACTGTTTCACTAATATTTATTTCCAAGATACTCAGATTTTCAGGTGCCAGTGCCATGGGAACATGAACTAAAAACTCAAGAGCAGCTAATGAGCGGCTATCTGACGCATAAACAACTGGATATCCTTTGTGATTCCATCTACCACCATAAATTCTTGCTCCTGTTCCGCTAATGTCATTGATATGTTCAGAGGTTGCTATGCGAAAGAGTTTTATCACGAATAAACTCCGAATTCTATTCGACCTAATTCTTCTAAAACTAACTCTGTACCAAAACGAGAACTAAGCATTGCAAAAGGTGTTTTTCGTGAAAAAACTTTATGTGGAGTATTTAGCCATAATAATAATTTGTTTTTTTCTTTAAAAATATCAGTACCTTTTGCAAGAACTTCAGCAATATGCAGAACTTGTTCTGAGACTGCTGGGTTGAAATGCTGCTGTGAGGTGTATCTTTGAAGTGTTCTTTCTGTTACAGGCAATAAATCAGCAACTTGCTTCCATGACAAGGATAAATAGTCTGCTAAGTGGGTTACTGCATTTTTAGTGACCCCAATACTACCAAGCTCTACTAAATCCATCTTATTTTCGAGCTTATGCCCAAGAATCTTTTTGCCACCTAATATTTGCTCAACTTGTGCTAATTGCATACAAAACCTCCTTTCTGACATTTGTCAAAACAATATAGCTATTTGTCTTCTCTTTGTCAAGTTTAGGAGTTTTAGGTTTATATTTGGGAGATATTTCAGGAAAGCTAATATTACCTGACGCAGTAAGAGTTGATCAGGTACCTAAATCGTTATTTGATTTTCAATATAATCTCATTCGGTAAATAGGCAATCATGAATCTGAGACCGATTTTTTCAGAAAAAAATATAGGGTTCCTGCTTTTTGGCAGTATTGCTTTTGTTGCTCTATTTCTGGCGTCACTGTTACTGTGGAGCGATATTGTTCAAATCAAAAATCAAGGCCAGCGAGATTTGTTGGCCGCAGAGAAAAAATTTATTCAGAGTAAAAAACAGGGGGTTAAGCAATCGGTTGATCAGTTACTCGGCTTTATCGATAGCCGTCGCAAACTGCTTCAGGAACAATCCTTTAAATTGCCGGGAGAGCTGAAAAAACTCGAACAGGCGGCCCAAAAAAACATTATCGCTATTTTAGGTCGTGACTCAGGCCGTCAGAGCGGTGGCGGCTATATTTTTATTCTAAAACTTCACGATCTTAATGGCGGCGAACGTTTTGCCTCGATGCTGCTTAATCCGAATCGGCCTGATTTATTGGACAAATTTCTTTCGGATGAATACTTGGATGCCAAGGGTAAACCTTTCAGAAAGGTGTTTCTTAAAGGTTTACGGGATAAGGGTGAAGCTTTTGTCAAGTACTGGTATAAAAAACCCGGTACCAATACCCCTAAGCCCAAGTTTTCCTACTTTAAACTCGACCCGGAATGGCAGTGGATTTTTGCCAAGGGTTTCTATCTTGATGACCTCGAAAATGAGCTCTCGGCAATGAAGTGTGAACTTAGCCGATCTATACGGGAACAAATAAACCGAACCCTGATTGCTGTGGTCACAAGCCTCTTTTTTGCTCTCCTGTTGTCATGGTTTCTGTCTCGACTCATTAACCGGATATTTTTGCAATACAGAATCAGGATCGAAACCCATAACCGCCAACTGGCGTTGGAGATAGCCGAGCGTGCAAAAGCCCGGGATGAACTCGAGAAATCTCATAATGAACTGGAGCAGGCCAAGCTCAAAGCGGAAGAGGCTAATCAAGCTAAAGGTGAATTTCTGGCTCGGATGAGCCACGAGATCAGAACCCCGATGAACGGGGTTATCGGGGTTACCGAGCTTCTGCTTGAGACCGAGCTGACTGAACAACAGTTGGAGATGCTGCATATTATACAACAATCCGGTGAGAATCAATTGCACATTGTCAATGAGATTCTCGATTTTTCCAAGATTGAATCCGGGGCCATGACTCTTGAGCTGCGCCGTTTTGCCCCATTGCCAATATTCAGGGCCCTTTTGGATGTACTTATTCCCCAGGCCCATAAAAAATCTCTCCAGTTGACCCTGGAGAGCTCGCCGGAGGTACCTTTTTATCTGCTCGGCGACAGCCACCGTTTACGCCAGATTCTGGTTAATCTTTTAGCTAATGCGATTAAATTTACGAATCAAGGCTCAGTCAGGCTTCAAGTTGACGTTGAAAGTCGAAATGGTGCGCAGGTAGTTTTACGATTTGCGGTCAGTGATACCGGCATCGGCATTCCGATTGAGGCCCAAAAGAGTATCTTTTCCGCCTTTTCCCAGGCCGATGGTTCAACCTCAAGAAGTTTCGGGGGAACCGGTTTGGGATTATCGATCTCCTCGCGACTGGTGCACTTAATGGGGGGTGAGATCGGGGTTGAAAGTGAACCGGGAAAAGGCTCGAAATTCTGGTTTACCACCGCTTTTGAAAGTGCGGAGTCTGATTTAGATGGAGAGGTCACTGCGTCAGCGGATGAGGCTTGCCGTTCTCTGGAAGAGGTTGATAATCAGCTTGAATTACGGCATGAGCTGCCGGATGAACCTTTGATTCTGGTGGTTGATGACAATTCGGTCAACCTCTTTCTGGCCGAAGCCCTTTTGCTTAAACTGGGCTGTCGGGTCGAGACCGTGGATAATGGTCAACGAGCCGTTGAACTGGTTGCTGAGCAAAAGTTTGCCCTGGTTTTGATGGATTGTCATATGCCGGGCATGGATGGTTTCACCGCGACCCGCAAAATCCGTGCGCAAGAAAAACTTGACCAGCGCCAGGTTCATTTGCCGATTATCGCTTTAAGTGCTGATGTCCAGCAAAATATCGTTGATCTATGTCGCCATGCGGGTATGGATGACTATCTCAGTAAACCTTATAAAGAGAGTGAATTTTTAGAAACTTTACAACGTTGGTTAAAACCATAATACTTATAATATCTAATGTTTACAGGCGGTTACTTAGAAGGGGAAAATCATGAATAAATGGGGATAGCAATAGCTGCGGTCGCTTAAAATTACGGTATCAGTCGAACATGGAACAATATAATTTTTTAGAATGGGAGAGCAAAATGAATATTTTGAAACAGATGAAACTTAGAACTAAATTAATCGTTGGTTTTAGCATTGTTCTGCTACTGTTAATTGTTGTATCGCTGGTTGGCTATATCGCATTGAATACTGCAGCAAGCGGATTTACAGATTACAGGGAAATGGCACGGGATAACAACCTTTCCGGTCGTCTGCAAGCCAACATGTTAATGGTCAGAATGAATGTCAAGGATTTCATCATTACCGGCAGTGAAAAAGATAAAAAGCAGTATCAGGATTACTATACGAAAATGAATGGTTTTCTGCAAACTGCAAAAAAAGAGATTCAGAATCCGGCAAGGGCTAAAAAGATTGATTTTATTGAAGAAGTGGTTGTGGAATACGATAAAGGGTTCAAGGCGATCACTGAGATAAAAAAACAGAGGAATCATATCGTTTACGATATCCTGGGGAAAAATGGCAAACTGATGGAGCAGGAACTAACTGAAATCATGACTTCGGCAGAAAAAGATCAAGATTTTGAAGCCGCTTTTCAAACCGGTTTAGCTCTTAGAAACCTATTGCTGTCAAGACTTTATGTAGTCAAATTTCTTGACTCCAATGATCAAAAAGATGCAGACAGAGTGAATGCAGAATTTGATGAGATGGAAAGCTATCTCATCAAATTAAAGGAAAATCTTCAGAACCCTGAAAGACAAAAACTACTTCATAAAATGATTGAAAACAACAATGAATATCGCAACAATTTTAAAACCTTGGTTCAATTGATTTTTGCACGGAACAAAATTATCACCAATACCCTGGATCGGATCGGGCCTGAAATTGCGGGTGCGGCGGAAGATGTGAAGCTGGACATTAAAAGGGTTCAGGATGAAATCGGCCCCCGTTTGCATGCATCCAACAACCAGGCGGTAACTTTGATTCTGCTACTTGCCATTTTGGCTCTGGTTTCAGGAATTGCGATTATTTTTTTAATAACCCGTAATGTTTTAAAACAACTTGGTGGTGATCCTTCACAAATTGCAGATGTCGCAAAGAGTATTGCTGATGGAAATCTGAAGATAGAGTTTAAGACTCAAGGCAAAAAAAGGATTGAAGGCGTTTATAAAGATATGGAAGTCATGTCAAAAAATTTAAGAAGAATATTTACCGATATCGCCGGAGGTGCGGAGCAAATCGCGGATTCTGCTCATGAGTTATTAGAAAATTCAAAGGCCATGAGTCATGGCGCCGAGCAGACGGCGGATAAATCGAATCTTGTCGCCGCCGCTTCGGAAGAGATGTCAACCAACATGAATACCGTCGCTGCTGCCATGGAGGAGACCACGACTAACACCAATATGGTGGCCTCATCCTCCGAAGAGATGAGCTCTACTATTTCTGAGATTTCGGAAAATACCTCTCGGGTTGATCAGGCCGTACGAAATTCGGTAACCCAGGCGCAAAATGCCTCGGAGCGGGTAGCCGAACTTGAAAAATCTGCCTTTGAGATCAACAAGGTTACCGAAGTGATTTCCGGGATCTCATCCCAGACCAATCTTTTAGCTTTAAATGCCACTATCGAGGCGGCTCGAGCCGGCGAGGCGGGTAAAGGCTTTGCCGTTGTTGCCAGTGAGATCAAAGCCCTGGCCGGCCAGACTGCGGCTGCGACGGAGGAAATCACCAAAGAAATCAATGCCGTCCAACAGTCAACCCAGGTGACGACTAAAGATATCAGAGAAATCGGCACTACCATCAACGAAGTAAGTGAAATGATTACGACAATTTCAGCGGCGGTTGAGGAACAGTCGGTAACTACGCGAGAGATGGCCGGCAGCGTCGCCCAGAC
>JAYEGS010000135.1:10968-16373 GCA_034659215.1 Pseudomonadota bacterium
CGACTAAAGATATCAGAGAAATCGGCACTACCATCAACGAAGTAAGTGAAATGATTACGACAATTTCAGCGGCGGTTGAGGAACAGTCGGTAACTACGCGAGAGATGGCCGGCAGCGTCGCCCAGACCTCCCAGGCAATTGTCGAAGTTAATGAAAATATCAACCAGGCTTCAACCGCAATTCAAGAGATAACTGTTGACATTACTTCAGTAAGTGGTATCTCTACAGAGATGCTCGGTAACAGCAGCAGTGTTAAAGATGGTTCTACGACCCTCTCCGATATTGCCAAAGAGCTTAAAGATGTGGTTAATACATTTAAATTTTGATTATGATTTTGCGGATAAGTGATTATGGAAAATAAATTAATTAAACCTTATGAATCGATTGACGATAAGGTTAAGCAAAAATTAACCAAGTTGCTTTTTGCCGGCTCCGTCGGTAATGTTGTCCAATCTAATGAAATAGAGGAGGCACCCATGATCCCATCTCTGCGTTGTCGAATGGAAGAGCATCTGAGTACCGAGTACGATTTGTCCAATAAGCAAGTTGAAGCGATGGTCGTAATTGGTTGTAACGATATAAAAAAGAACCTGGCAGAAATTGCAGACATAGTTGATGGCAATCATGGCACTTCGTTGGATTTTGAAGCTTTAAGAAAAGCGGCTCACTCTTTAAAAGGGGTTTTGCTTAACTTAGGTCTTAAAGGAGAGGCTGAGGAAACAAAAAAAATTGAGGATGCTGCCAAAGATGGTAAAGAAATCGGTTCAGTTGAAAAAATATTAGCCATCGGTAATGATTTGTAATCAGTAAGTGGAGAAATATATGACTTTATCTCGAAAAGTTTTGATTGTTGATGACAATAAACTTAACCTTAAACTTATTGATCTGATTTTGCGGCGTAATGGTTATAAGACATCCCTGGTCTTGGATAGTCGAACTGTGTTGTCGGTCGCTGGTAGTTTTGCTCCAGGCCTGATTTTGCTTGATATCGATATGCCGGGTTTAAGTGGTCTTGAGGTTTGTCGGCAGCTTAAAGAGAGTGAAGAACTTAAGGATATCCCGGTTATTTTTGTTACCGGTAACACCGATGAGGACATCATTAAACAGGCCTTTGCGGCTGGCGGTCATGACTATGTCCGAAAGCCGGTTAACAAGATCGAGTTGTTGACACGCATGAACGCGGCCAGTGCCAGAGTCGAATTGATCGAACATATCAAGTATGAAGAAAAACTCAAAGGTATTCTGGAGATGGCGGGTACTGTCTGTCACGAATTTAATCAGCCCCTGCAGGTCATTTCCGGCTCCGCTGAGTTACTTTTATTGGAAACCGCCGACGATGCCCCAGGGCGTGATCTTGCTGAAACGATTGTCGGGCAAGCTTTAAGGTTGGGAGCGATAAATAGCAAGTTAATGAAAATTACCCGTTATGAGAAAAAACACTATATTGGTAACAGCACGATTATTGATCTTGAAAAAGCATCTACAACAGGGAGGATAAAATGAAGAGAGTTTTGGTAGTTGATGATGAAAAAGAAATCCGTGATCTTTTTCGCAGAGTTCTGGAAACTGCCGGTTACGAAGTTAAAACCGCAGAGAGCGGGGAACAGGCTTTGGAGATTCTTAAAGAGGAGAAGTTTCCGCTTCTCCTCTTTGATCTTAATCTGCCGGGTATTGACGGGTTGGAGCTCTGCAAAAGAGCCCGTAAGATAATGCCGATCTCGATTATCTTTGCGATAACCGGTTACGCTTCACTGTTTCATCTGCACGACTGTCGTCAAGCGGGTTTTGATGACTACTTCATTAAACCGGTCTCAATCAAGACCCTGCTTGAAGAGGTAAAACTTGCTTCAAAAAAGATTGATCGCTGGCTCGATCGTGAAGCGTAATTTTTCTCTGGCTCAGGGGTTCTCTCTTCTTTTTGTGGGTTGGTCTCTGCTGCTGGCCGGACTCCTTTACTGGAATGTGCAGAATCTAAAAAAAACGACGCTTGAATTAGCTCGACATGATGCCAGGATTACTTGGGAACGTGATGTCTTGTACCGGCTTTGGTCGGCTAAGCGTGGTGGTGTATACGTTCCTTTAGATGAGAAGACCCCGGCCAACCCGTACCTCAATGTCCCAGATCGTGATGTGATTCTGGCTGGGAAAAAATTTACGTTGGTCAATCCCTCCTATATGACCAGGCAGGTTTATGAGTTAGCCAAAGAGAGATCAGTAATCCAGGGGCATATTACAAGTTTAAACCCGATCAGACCAAAAAATGCGCCGGATCAGTGGGAAACCAAAGCCCTTGGTCTGTTTGAAGAAGGCGAAAAAGAATATTCAGAACTTGTGGATATTGAAGAGCGTGCACATCTGCGCTTGATGCGACCTTTTGTTACCCGAGAAGTGTGTCTTAAATGTCACGCTTCCCAAGGGTATAAAATTGGTGATATTCGGGGCGGCATCAGTATTGCCATCCCCATGGAGAACTATTTTGCCAATTATAAAAACAGTGCAAGTAAGCTTTATCTTGCCTATTTTTTCATCTATCTGATTGGTACTGCAATTATTCTAATCACGGTTATTCAACAAAAACGGCTTGTCCGGGAACAAAGCCACGCCCGAGAAAATGCTGAGGCCGCAGCGGCGGCAAAAAGCACCTTTCTCGCCAATATGAGCCATGACATAAGAACTCCGTTAAATGGTATTATTGGTATGTTGAGTTTAACCCTCGAGCAGGAATTGCCTGCTGAACAAAAGAAAAATCTTGGTTCGGCAAAAGCTTCGGCCGATTTTCTTTTTGGTCTGCTCAATAATATTCTTGATATCTCAAAGATTGAGGCCAATCAATTCACACTTGACGAAACTTTTTTCTCCCCGGCCGATCTTCTGACCGACATTGAATCAATTTTTAAAATTACCACATCAGAAAAGCATCTCCGACTGCAAATTGTTATAGACGAGACTATTCCACCAGTTCTGTATGGCGACTCCCTGCGCTTGCGGCAGGTCTTGATGAACCTGATCGGTAATGCAATCAAGTTTACTGATCATGGGGAAATTTGCATTACCGCACAACTGCAATCGTTGCAGGGCGAAAAGGCGTTAGTGCGTTTTTCTGTTGCCGATGATGGCATCGGTATCCCCCGGGAAAAACATGAAGCTATTTTTGCCGCTTTTTCCCAGGCAGACTCTTCGACCACAAGAAAATTTGGCGGTACCGGTTTGGGACTTGCTATCTGTAAGCAGCTGGTCGAAATAATGGGGGGGGAGATTTGGCTCGAAAGCCTGGGGCGGGAAGGTGAAGGGAGCACGTTTTATTTTACTGTCCAATTTACAGTTGGTGAATCTGACAAATTGATAGACCATGCGAAATGTGCTTTTACAGATGATACAACAGCTCGCTCATTGTCCATTCTATTGGTCGAGGATAATGAATTAAACCGGGAAGTGGCCGGTATGACTTTAAAAAACGCTGGATATCAGGTTTTTGCGGCTGCCGATGGGGTCGAGTCCTTAAAGGCAATGGTAGAAAAATCATTTGACGTTGTCCTTATGGATGTCCAGATGCCGATAATGGATGGTTTAAGCGCAACCCGGTTTATTCGTTCATGCGAACAGGGGGAAATCCTGGCTGCAAGCGAAAAATTAACGCCAATTTTGACACAATTATCCAGACAAATTAAAAACACTTACACCCCTATTGTTGCCCTTACCGCAAACGCTATGAGTGAGGATCGTGAGCAATGTCTCAAGGCCGGTATGGATGATTATTTGAGTAAACCATTTCAGCCAAGCCAGGTGATCAGTGTTCTCCAGCATATCTGCAAAGGATTACTAACGGAGAGTGTTCAAGAGTCAGCTCCGGGCTCGGAAAAAGGCCCGAATATTATCGATGATGTTGCAAAACATCTCCAACAAGCGTATGGCCTTAAATCTGAGCAGCTCACCGGCATGCTTGAAGTGATGAGAAAAACTTTGGCCGACAATCTTGACGAGACCAAAACCGCTGAAAAAAATTGTGACAATCAGCTCATGGCGGCCTCTGTCCATGCATTAAAAGGGGTACTGCTTAATCTGGGATTGAGTGAATGGGCTGAAAAAGCGCAAAAGATTGAAAATGCGAGCAAAGAGAGGCAGATGGATTCATGCAGCGATTTACTTGCCTCTTTGCGTAAGGATATTGAACAACATCTTTTGGGAAAATAAAAAATCATGCTGAAACGATTTATACTTTTTATGACTGTTATAACCTTGCTTCTTGGGCTCTTTTTTTACCAGATTAGAGAAAATGAGATCAGGATAGTCAAAGAGCAGCTTATGTTTTCAGAAATGGCTCATATCAAGTTGCAGGAGAGATTGTTAACCTCTTTTTTCATTAGTCACCTTGCTGATGTTGAAATTATCTCTGAACTCCATGAGCTGAAAAATTTTGCCGTCGCCGAAAATAGTTACTCGCTAAACTCCTTGCAACTGGATTTTCTCGCCTTCTTGAACAAAAGAGGAGATTACGATAAAATTAGTTTTCTTGATAAAAACGGTATTGAAAAAATTCGTGTTAATTTAAAAGATGGCAAACCGTTACTGGTACCAAAGAGAGACCTCCAGGATAAACACAACCGATACTATTTCCAAAACATAAAACTGCTTAAACCCGGAGAGATCTACCTTTCGCCTTTAGATCTGAATATTGAAAATCATGAGATTGAACGTCCATTTAAACCCACGCTCAGAATCGGGGTACCGATTTTTGATCAATATGCCGATTTCAGCGGTGCTTTGGTGGTAAATTCTCTGGCCGCGTCTATGCTGCGGATATTTAGGGATAATGGTCGAGATTCAGCCGGAATACACTCTCTTCTTAATCATGCCGGTTTCTGTCTCTCGGCCGAAAACAAAAATGATGAGTGGGGATTTATGGTGGCCGGTCGCCGGGCCGTAAGTTTTGCCCAACGCTTTCCCGTAGCCTGGGAAAAAATTATCATGCGTAAGAGCGGGCAGTTGGATGCAACCGCTGGACTCTTTACTTTCTCTACTTTTAATCCGGAGAAATTGATTTGGGGAGTTTCATCCGGTTATCGTGATCATTTGATAACCGATTCTGAAGCCGATAAGATGCAGTCTTCATATCCCTGGAAAATAGTTTCCTTGATAACTACAGCACAGTTGCAAGGGATTGTTGCCCAAAAACTGAAAGATAAAGGTAACCTGTGGTGGGGCCTTTTCACCCTTCTTTTTATCCTTTCCGGATTATTATTGTGGATCGTTCTCAAAATAAGGCAAAAAGAGCGGGATCAACAGGAGCAAATTATCGAGGCTAATGCTTCTTTGGAATACAAAATTGAGGAGAGAACCCGAGACCTGAATGAGAGCAATAAAAAATTATCGACAATTATAGAAACCACCTCACAGGGTTTTATCAT
>JAYEGS010000136.1:0-3483 GCA_034659215.1 Pseudomonadota bacterium
AAGCACTTACAAACACCTCTTTTTTCAGGACAGCTACTATGGCAACTGTAGATCCAGGTAATCAACCGCAAGCTTCACCATCTCAAGGGAATCGCACCCGGCTCGGCCTACTGCTGGTTGATGAAGGTTTTATCACGCCCAACCAACTCCAGGAAGCATTACGACTGCAGCAGGAGAACCCCCAAAACCGGGATGATTACCAATATTTGGGGCAGATTCTGGTAGACAAAAAATATATTGATACCGAACAGCTGCGCTATGTGATGAAGAAACACGACAAAAAGACCCGCTTGGGAGATATCCTGCTACGCAGTAAGGCGATCACTGAACAAGAACTTGAATTCGCTCTTTTAGAACAGAAAAAGAGCGGCAACCGTCTCGGTGAAATCCTCCTGAAGAAATCCCTGGTTTCCGACGAAACCATGCGCCAGGCTCTCGCGACCCAGCTCAACATCCCCTATCTCGACATAAGCCGCTTCAATATCGACCACAACCTGGCCAAAATAATCAACCGCGACTACGCTTATCGGCACAAAATCATTCCGGTCTCCATGACCGAGAGCAGCATCACCCTGGCCATGGACGACCCCACCAACAATGAGATTATTGCCGAGCTTGAGATGTTCACCCGTTTGAGTATCAACGTTGTCACCTCATCCCGAATCGCTATTCAGGATGCTTTCAACAGACTCTACCCGCAAGAAGATTTACAAAATGAGGCCCTCGGCACCAAAACCAGCAGTGAAAGTGCTCCCATTGATTTTGACTTCAACCTGGAAGAGGAAGATCTTACAGAGATCAGAAAACCCAATTACGTTGAAGCCCAGGAGAGCAAAAGAGCAGATGTTCTGGTTCAACGTATCTTGAGTTGGGCCATCCAACAAAAGGCCTCCGACATTCATCTGGAGACCCTCGACCACCGCATGGTGGTCAGATTCCGGATCGACGGCCTGCTTCAGGAGTTCAACCTCGGCGACCTCCAGGATGACATCAACAATTTCCATCGTGAAATTATCTCCCGGATCAAGATTCTTTGCAAACTTGATATTGCCGAAAAGAGACTCGCCCAGGACGGCAGTTTCCGTTCCCACATCACGCGTCAGGGAGAAAAGACCAACATCGACTTCCGAATTTCAGTAATTCCCTCTTACTATGGAGAAAATATCGTCATTCGGATTCTGGACTCACGCCAATCACCATCAAACCTTGAACATCTCGAGTTCTCTCCAACCCTGACTGAAAAGCTGCTTAAACTCTTCAAACGAAACACGGGTATCATCCTGATTACGGGCCCTACCGGCTCAGGCAAGAGCACAACCCTGCAATCGGGTCTGTTAAGTGCTTATCGCCCCGGCTTAAAAGTCCTCACAGCCGAAGATCCGATCGAATATGTCTATGACAACTTTATGCAATGTGAGGTTAATGAAAAAATCGGTCTGACCTTTGCGAGTTACATTCGGGTCTTTTTGCGTCACGACCCGGAGATCATCATGGTCGGTGAAATCCGTGATGATGAAACCGCCGAGATGGCGGTTCGGGCGGCCCAAACCGGGCACCTTGTCATAAGCACCTTACATACTAATGACTCAATCGGTGCCATCACCCGCCTGGCCGGACTCGGCATCGAGCCCAATATGATCACCTCAACCTTAATCGGAGTCATCTCTCAACGCCTGGCCCGGCGCACCTGCCCGCACTGCAAAGAAGTCTACACTCCGCCTAAGGAACTCATCCAGGAGTTTTTCAGCAAACCACCAACTGATATCAAATGGGTCAAAGGACATGGCTGCCAACAATGCAACTACACCGGCTTCAAAGGCCGCATCGCCATCGCAGAGTTGTGGGAACCGAGTCAAAATGACATTCTGCTAATCAATAAAAATGCACCACATGACGAACTCCAGGCAAGTGCCCGACAAAGCACCATTCCGATCATGGGAGAGGCAATGGACAAATTGAAAAACGAGGACACCACACTGGAGGAGTTAATCAGGATTCTACCCTATTCATTCATTGCAGACTACCGCCAACAACAATGAAGCAGGCAAAATATTTTTCAGGAGAAAACAGACGATGCCATATGCACTAAAAATCGAGACCGCTTTTGCGGCGGCCCACAACCTTCTCAACTACTGCGGTCAATGCGAAAACCTGCATGGCCATAACTGGAAAATTGAGATCCATATACACGGCTCCGAACTGGATAAAAGCGGTATGCTGATCGACTTTAAAGTCCTCAAAGATCATACCAATACGATCCTCGACACTCTGGATCACACCTACCTCAATGAGTTACCGATGTTTGCCGGACAGAGTCCTTCATCGGAACTGATCGCCAGATACATTTTCCTGGAATTGGAAAAAAAACTTGAAAAACTTCCGGTTCAAGTCGACAAAGTCACAGCTTGGGAATCAGAAAAGGCGGCGGCCTCCTACTACCGCTAAAACAGTGCCTGATCTAAATAGTGCCTGACCGAAATATAAGGAAAGAGTATGCCCCCTATTCACGACACCCAGAAGATGCAGGACTACCGCCAGATTGACATCAACAAAGTTGGTGTCAAAGGGGTAAAGTACCCAATTTCAGTACTTGATAAAACCAACGGCGTCCAGAATACTATCGGTTCGTTCAATATCTATGTTGGCCTGCCCCACCATTTCAAGGGCACGCACATGAGTCGCTTTGTTGAGGTTATCAATAAATACCACAAAAAAATCGGCATTAACATTTTCCCCACCATCCTCGGAGAGATCCGTGAGCGCCTGGAAGCGGAGTTCGCCCATCTGGAGATAACTTTCGACTATTTTATCGAAAAAGAGGCTCCCGTCTCCAGGGCCAAAAGCATGATGATCTACGAATGCACGTTCATCGGCAGCCAGACCGCTGAGGAGATGGACTTTCAGGTCAAAATCAAGGTTCCGGTCACCAGCCTCTGCCCTTGCTCAAAGGCGATCAGTGATGACGGAGCCCACAACCAACGCAGCCTGGTCACCGTCAACTTCAGTTTTGACAAGTTTGTCTGGATAGAGGATATGATCCAAACCATTGAAGCAGCCTCAAGCTGTGAAGTTTACCCTCTCTTAAAAAGACCGGATGAAAAATACGTCACCGAAAAGGCCTACAACAACCCGATGTTTGTTGAAGATATGGTCAGAGACCTTTTCCAGCGCCTGCAAAACGACCCAAATATCACCTGGTTCACGATTGAAGCGGAAAACATGGAAAGCATTCACAATCACAGTGCTTATGCTTATGTAGAAAAATACCGTTGATGACAAAGTAACTATTCAGCGTAATGTACTCTTCAAATTATCTCGATACGGGGACATTGCTCCAGGCGGCGGCTGCAAGCCGCTTGCCGATCTGAGCTGTGTCCCCCTCGAAGCCGGGCGAAGCCAATGTTCGCACCATTTTCTGTAGCTTTGTGGTAATCACGCTGAATAGTTACTGCCATCAAAACTATAAATTATAAATAGTCAGAG
>JAYEGS010000137.1:0-16217 GCA_034659215.1 Pseudomonadota bacterium
CCTTAAAGCCACTACAAATGGTGCGAACATTGGCTTCGCCCGGCTTCGAGGGGGACACAGCTCAGATCGGCAAGCGGCTTCGCCGCCGCCTGGAGCAATGTCCCCGTATCGAGATAGTTTGAAAGTACATTACGCTGAATAGTTACCATCAATTTTAAAATGGAGTGAAAACAGTGAAGAAAATCTTTTTTTTATTGCTGGTTAGCGGTTGTTTGCTGATGGCCTGTTCGTCAACCAAAGTGACCGGGGTTTGGCAGGATGAAAATTATAAGGGCAAGCCTTTTGCGAATATTCTGGTAGTTAGCAGCTTTCTTGACGGAGAGGCCGGCCGCATGAGTGAAGTTCAGTTGGCTCGTTATCTACGCAAGCGAGGGGTTTCAGCCAGTGCTGGTCATGTCGTGCTCCCGACCGGCAGCCGGGCTTCGGTTGAGGCGATTACCACAGCTGTCGGAGAGCACGCTTTTGATGGGGTGTTGATTTCTCGATTGGTTGATAAGGTCGATGTGAACCAGATTGTGGCCAAAGGTTCCTGTAACAGCCGTTGGGACAGTGACTATCGTCAGAGCGAGAGGCATTCACTCTCCCCCTGTCCGCCCGGTTCCAGGACGCGAACGACTGCAGTTTACGGGATTGAAACCAAACTTTACAATGCGGAAAGTCGAGAATTGGTGATGTCATTCTCCTCAAAAACTACTACCGACCGTCCCTCCGGCGAATTGATCAAAGGTTTTGTCAAAACCGTGGTTGAGCGCTTAAGTCGTGCCGGCCTGCTCTCGGAGCCGGGGCTGAAGTGATAAAAGGAAAGTTTAATATGAAACCGCGAATCGCCAGGTCTGGTATTGCCGAAATATGTTGTCGTAATATCAGTCAGTATTTGATGGTGCTGTTGCTGCCGCTGGTGGTTGTCGGCGGCTGCTACTGGCCGAAAATCGGTTTTACCGTGGTTGGCCTGATTGCTCTTTTTATGATTATCACCAGTCGCAGGGGGCGTTTCTATTGTGGTTGGCTCTGCCCCATGGGTGCTTTTCATGAACGTATTTTAAGTCTGTTCAGCCGCAAACAGGCAATCCCCGCCTTCTTTAAAACCCCCTGGTTTCGTTGGGGTCTTTTTGTCGTCATGATGACTTTCATGAGCTCCCGCCTGCTTGCGGCCTGGGGTAGTGCTGATGCCTTGGGCAACGTTTTTCGGACGATGTGGATGGTCTCGGTCTCGCTGGCCATTGCTCTCGGACTCTATTTTAAACCTCGAACCTGGTGCACTATCTGTCCCATGGGGTTGCTGCAGGGGGTAAGTTCCGGCAATACCTATCTGCTCAGTGTTGATGAGAGCTGTATCGAGTGTGGAAAATGTGAAAAAGTTTGTCCCATATCAACCTATCCCGGTGCCTTTCGGGTTGCCGGGGGTATCGGCCAAGTACCTTCTGGAGAATGCTTGCGTTGCTCAAACTGTATTGTCAATTGCCCCAAAGATGCCTTGTCTTTTCGAGATCGGATTATTGAGCAATGACGTAAATATGACTATTTTAAGTTGAACTTCATGGTTAAGAGTCTAAAATAGATTCATGCATCACTTTGTAAGATTTTTTCGTAATCTCAATATCCGCGCCAAACTCTTTGGTGGCTATTCGGCCATTTTTATCCTCTCCATCCTGCTTTGCAGCTTTATCATCTACTCTCTGATGCGGACTACGGTCGAAACCAATATCGAGCGCGAGTTGCAAAATTCAACCGCTGCCATCCTCAATATGGTGCGCACCACGGCATCGGTATCGATTAAAAACTATTTACGCTCGGTGGCCGAAAAAAATCTTGAGATTGTCAAATATATTCATGCTAAGCAACTCTCCGGTGAGCTTAGCGAGAGCGCAGCCCAGGAACAGGCGGCGCAGATTCTTTTCAGCCAGACAATCGGTAAAACCGGCTATCTCTACTGTGTCAACAGTGCCGGAATTGCCGTAATACACCCTCACGCAGCGGTTGCCGGACGTGATTTTTCGACGATCGGTTTTGTGGTCGAGCAGATCAAACGCAAAGAGGGCTACCTCGAATATGGCTGGCGTAACCCGGGCGAGGCTGAAAAAAGATCAAAAGCCCTCTATATGAGCTATTTCGCCCCCTGGGACTGGATTATCTCGGTCACTGCCTATCGCGATGAATTCAAAGAACTGGTCAAAGTCTCTGATTATCGAGAGAGTATTCTGGCTATGCGCTTCGGTAAATCGGGCTACTCTTTTGTTCTCGACAGTCTCGGTAATGTGGTTGTCCACCCGATTCTTAAAGGCAACGTTTTTGATGTGGTCGACAGCGAGGGTCAGCTTTTTGTTCAGGATCTCTGCAAACGCAAAAACGGCAAGATCATCTACACCTGGAAAAATCCCGGTGAAGATAATTTTCGCGAAAAACTGGTAATCTTCAACTATATTCCCGAATATGACTGGATCGTCGCCTCATCCAGCTATATGGATGAGATCTATGCCCCGCTTCGGAAAGTGAAAACCATCATCATTGCTGCAGTTTCTGCAACTTTGTTGTTGATTCTACCGCTTACTTTGTTGATCAGCTCCTCGATCATTCGACCGATGCGCGAACTCATCGGTCGTCTCACGGCCGCTACTGCCGGTGATCTCTCGGTTCGTATGTCACAGGCTCCCAATGACGAAATTGGTCACCTGGCCCGCCATTTTAACATTTTTATGGAGAAACTTGAAGCCTATCACAACAATCTGCAATTGGAGATCGGCGAGCGTCGGCGTTTGGAAAGAGAGCTCTTAAATATCAGCGAGCGGGAGAAACAGAGGTTTGGCCGGATTCTCCACGATGACCTCTGCCCCCATCTTATCGGCATTGAAGTCCTCACCAAGGTCTTGCAAGATAAACTCGATAAGGAGCAGGCCCCGGAAACCGCTTCGGCTGAAAAAATAAGGGGTTTCATCAGAGAGGCTATCGCCAAGACCAGAAGTCTGGCTCGAGGTCTGATGCCGGTTGAACCCGCAGCCCGCGGTCTTGAAATTTCACTGGCCGAAATGGCGGAAAATATTGCGGAAATCTATAATGTTGCCTGCAATTTTATCTGTGAGCAGACGATCCAGCTTGAAGATAACACAGTTGCCACCCATATCTACTATATTGTTCATGAGGCGGTTCATAATGCGGTCAAGCATGGAGCGGCCCGTAATATCTCGATACGCCTGGCGGCAACCGAGGGGAATTTGCTTGTTGAAATTGTTGACGATGGCCGGGGGTTGCCGGAAAATCCGAACCCCAAAGGTATGGGACTGCGTATTTTAAAGTATAGAACCGATTCGATCGGGGCCTCTTTGACCGTTCACAACCTCTCCGATAGAGGGGTGAAAATTGTCTTAACTCTACCCCATACAGGTAATTGTCATGAAACATGAGCAAGGCAACCTGCTGAAACCGACAAAAAGCACGGTTTTTATTGTTGAAGACCACCCGATTTTCAGTTTGGGAATGAGCGAACTGATTAATCAGGAAGATGATCTCGAAGTTTGCGGCAATGCTGACAATACCGCTTTTGCCCTTAAGGAGATAGAGCGTTTGCGGCCGGATCTGATTCTCGTTGATCTCTCCTTAAAGGAGAGCCAGGGCATCGACCTTATTAAGGGGGTTGATAAAAGTAAAAACCCAATCCCGATGTTGGTTCTCTCTATGCATGACGAAGCGATTCATGCCGAAAGGTGCATCCTGGCCGGGGCTAAGGGCTATATCATGAAACAGGAAGCCTCCGAATCGGTAATCGAGGCTTTACGTCATATTCTGGCCGGCAATATCTATGTTAGCAGTAAAATTATGAACAAGATGGTTGGCAAATTGACTGGTAAACCGGGTTCCGCTGATGTTTCGGCCACTAATCGCCTGACCAACCGGGAGCTGGAGGTTTTAACCCTGATCGGTAAGGGTCTGTCAGCCGCTGAAATTGCCGAAAAACTCCATATAAGTGCCAAAACCATCGGTACCTATCGGGAACGACTCAAGGAGAAGCTCGAACTCAAACATGGCGCCGAACTGGTTCGCTACGCCGTTCTCTGGGTGGAGTTTCGCATGCCATAAGCAACCGGGCAGTTCACTTTTTATGCAACCGTTGAATTTTGCGGAGTTCATGGATGAGGGAAACATGATGAAAAAAACAAGGATACATTTTCTGATTCTGTTTGCTTGTCTTGGTGCGATTTTTTTTGTTTCTTCTGTTGTCTTTGGAGCATCACCAGGAGATGGTGGTGTTTCATTTCCCCGCAGCCTCAGCAGTTATAATGATACGGATATAAAAAGTATTTTTCTCATTTTGCTAAATCGCATAAACCTGGAACCATTTAACCTGGTTGCCACTATCATTTTTCTCTGCGCCATCGTCCATACCTTCTTGACCAATAAATTCATTGCCGTTGCCCATAAATGGGAAAGGGAATTCCAGAAAAAAATTGACCGGAAAGAGGTGTCGAGATATTCCATCCACCATGGTGCCAAACTGTTTCATTTTTTCGGTGATGTGGAAATTGTTTTTGGACTCTGGGTTATTGTCTTGTCCGGGGCCATTATCTATTTCCATGGCCGGGAAACATGGTTGCACTACATCAGTCATGAGGTGAATTTTAGCGAGGCCCTGTTTGTTGTCACCATAATGATCCTGGCGGCAAGCCGGCCGATATTGTTGTTGGCGGGATCTGTCATGCGGCGCCTTGCCGATCTGATGGGGGGAAGTTTGGCGGCTTGGTGGCTGATTATTTTGACAATCGGACCGATACTTGGCTCTCTGATTACCGAACCGGCCGCCATGACGATATGCGCCCTGTTGCTGGCGGAAAAGTTGTATGATCTGGGCCCCACGGAGAAGTTTAAATATGCAACCCTTGGTTTGCTCTTTGTCAATGTCTCGGTGGGGGGCACTTTGAGTAATTTCGCGGCGCCACCGATTCTCATGGTGGCGAAATCATGGGACTGGGGAATGATCCATATGCTCAGCTATTTTGGCTGGAAGGCGGTGCTGGGTATCACTCTTTCAAACGGTCTCTATTTTTTTCTTTTTCGCGGTGAATTGAGAAAGCTCGAAGCGGAACATAGACTGAGAAGTCTCAAGGATCATATTCAGCGTACATTCATGAGTCGTATGAATATGACACTGGAGTTCGAAAAGATTGGTCCCCTTGTCACCGCAGAAATGGGGATCACGGAAAATGTTGAACTGAAGATCGAGAAGGCGATGGCCGAAATAAAAAATCGTCTGGAAACCCGCTACTTACCAGAGATTATTGAGAGGGGATCTGATCCGCAATTAGTAAAAGAGGCATTTGACCAGCGCTTTGCAGAATTGAAGTTGCTGAAAATTCAAGAATTGGTACCCGGAATTCTTCCACCTGAAAAGCGGGCGCCTTTTATTGATCCTACATGGGACAAGCGTGATGACAAAGTGCCATTTTGGGTGACCGGTATTCACGTTTTATTTATGGCCTGGATTATATGGAATGCCCATTATCCTCAGCTTTTTATCCCGGGACTTCTCTTTTTTCTGGGTTTTACGGTGGTCAGTTCTCAATATCAAAATAGAATCAATCTGCTCTCTCCGATGCTTGTCGGTTTCTTTCTTGGCGCTCTGGTGATTCATGGCGGTGTGCAGGGATGGTGGATTGCTCCGGTACTCGGCAACCTGAAGGAAGTTTCTCTAATGTGCATTACGACTATCCTGACCGCATTTAATGACAATGCGGCTATCACTTATTTGAGTACACTGGTTCCGGGATTTACGGATGAATTGAAATATGCGGTGGTGGCGGGAGCGGTAACCGGTGGCGGCCTGACCGTTATTGCTAATGCCCCTAATCCTGCCGGCCAATCAATTTTGAAAAAATTTTTCACCCATGGAGTTTCTGCCGGCAAGCTGTTGCAGGCGGCTCTTTGCCCGACAATTATTATGTTGCTCTGCTTTTATATTTTTCGTTAACGTAAAATTATGGCTATCCAATCATTTTTTAGTAGATATAAAATCAAATCTGATGTAATAAGATTTGATAGGTACGATTTATACTCATGACTAAAGAGGGAATTTTATGAGAAAAAGTAAAAATTATCTACAGGTACTGACTTTTTTTGTGGTTTTCACTTTTTTACTGTCGACTTTGGTTCTGGCTCGAAACGCCTCAGCGGCAGAAACTCCGGCCCCAGGTTCAGATAAAAGTGTCAGTTCAGGAGAGTCTGCCAGCCAGGAAGAACTGGCCCAGATTCTGGCTCCGATCGCGCTCTACCCGGACACGTTGTTGGCCCAGATGTTTATGGCGGCAACTTATCCTCTTGAGATCGTTGAGGCGGCCCGTTTTGTTAAAGAAAACTCGAGCCTCAAAGAAGATGCATTGGATAAAGCTTTAAAAGAACAAGAGTGGGATGTTAGTGTAAAATCACTCTGTCATTTTCCCACGGTTCTGGCTTCAATGAGTGACAATCTTGACGCCACAAAAAGATTGGGTGACTATTTTCTCGATGATCAGAAAGCGGTTATGGACATGGTGCAGACCCTCCGCGCCAAGGCCCAGGAAGAGGGCAACCTGAAAACAACCGAGGAACAGAAGGTTGTTGTTGAAGAGAAAATTATTGTTATTGAATCCGTCAACCCTCAAGTTGTTTACGTGCCCTCCTATAGTTGCACCTATGTCTATGGTCCTTGGTGGTATCCACACTATCCGCCATATGTCTGGTACCCGCCACCTCCGCGTTATGGATTTGGCGTCGGAGTTGCTGTCGGCATCGGGATTGGTGCCTGGTGTCGTCCCAATTGGCACCGCGGCGATATTGATATCAACATTAACCGTACTACTAATTTCAATAAAAATGTCAATATTGGTGGCGGAGGTAAAGGCCAGGCCTGGAAACATAATTCCAAACATCGACAGGGAGTAGCTTACAATAATAAATCGACCCGGAAAAATTTTGGCCAGTCCGACCGGGCTGCCAAAAAGAGAGATCTTGGTCGCGGACGCACATCTCAAGGGCTTGATCGCAAAACCCGCGATTCAATTAAACAGCAGGGTCTGAAAAGTAATGTTCGTCAGTCTGGCAACCGAAAACAGAACCGCAGTGCAAGCCAAAAAGCTTCTCGACCGGCCACTAGTCAAAGACGAGATGTATCCGGCCGCCGGCCTTCTTCAACCAAACGGTCTCAGCCCCAGCGCTCCAGCGCCTTCAACAGCTCCGGCTCCGGTAACCGGGCCAGCCGGATGAGTCAGCGGGGTAGCGCCAGCCGCAACCGCAGTATTAACCGAAGCGGCGGCGGCAGAAGTCGAGGTGGCGGTCGTCGTCGCCGGTAGGAGGATGTAGGTTGGTTGCTGCACTTGCACCCCAAGGACACTTCCTGCGGGGTGTTGAAAAATCAAATTGAGATGGAGAATATACTATGACTGGTTGTCTGAAAAATAGATCAATACGAAGTGCTTGGGACTTATGGTTTTTGGCGCTGGCGGTGATGATTTTTACCATAATGAACGTCGGCAATGGTTTTGCCGAAAAGACCGGCCCTCAAGGTCAAGGTTTCAGTTCGCCTGAGACTGCGGTTACGACTATTGTCGCCGCCGTTCGCGAATATGATGCGGCAAAAGCCCTGGCTATTTTGGGGCCGGATGCCGAAGAAATTATTTTTTCCGGTGATGAGGTTGAAGGAAAAGAAGGGGCCGCTGATTTCATCAGGAAATACGATGAAAAACACCGCCTTGAGCTGGTGAGTCCAACTTCGGCCACCCTTTTTATCGGAGCTGACGACTGGCCGTTCCCGATTCCTGTTGTAAAAAGCGGTAAAAGCTGGTTTTTCGATGTCGCGGTCGGCAAGGAAGAGATTTTAAATCGCAGAATAGGTGAGCATGAGCTTAATGTTATCCAGGTAATGCAGGCCTATGTCGAGGCTCAGCTTGAATATGCGAGTAAAGATCGTGATGGAGATGGAGTTCGTGAATTTGCCCAGCAGTTTAAGAGTGACGAAGGCAAGAAGAATGGTTTGTACTGGTCGGTAAAAGAGGGTGAAGAGCTGAGTCCATTTGGCCCCTTAATTGCCGAGGTTAGGAGTGAAGGCTATGATGTAGACTCGAATAAACCTCAACCCTACAATGGCTATTATTATAAAATCGTCACCCGCCAAGGTGAAAAGGCTCCCGGCGGCGCCTATGACTATGTTGTCAACGGCAGTATGATCTTAGGGTTTGGTTTGATCGCATACCCGGCAAAATACGGGGCTTCTGGAATCATGACGTTTGCCGTTAATCAGGAGGGCGTTGTCTATGAAGTCGATCTTGGTGAAAAAACAGCCGAAATTGTGACCAAAAAAATTAAATACAACCTTAACGAAACCTGGCAAAAAGTAAGTGACCTGGATCTGGATAATGGGTAAGGGAATGTAACTATTCAGCATAATGTAGTCCTCAAACGATCTCGATGCGGGGACATTGCTCCAGGCGGCGGCGCAAGCCTTTATGCCGATCTGAGCTGCGCTGTGAGCGAAGCGAGGAAGTACTCTTGGGGTGTGTCCCCCTCGAAGCCGGGCGAAGCCAATGTTCACACCATTTGTAGTGGCTTTAAGGTTGTTACGCTGAATAGTTACAAGGGAATGAAGTTGTAGTGGTTCAAATCAAATATTTTGCCGCTGTATTAAAGTAATCCGTCTAAATCAAGCGTCGTATCTTCGTTGGCCATGATAGCCATAGCTTCGCGCATAGCTTCGTATTGATCCATGGACATGGCGACGACCTTAGGTATACCATTTTCAGTGATAGCTATGGTGTCATCGTTATCGTCAATTAGGCGTATCATCTCAAGCAGCTCGGGCTTGGTCTTAGTGGCGGCTATGTAGCTGTCAATCTGCATGAGTACCTCCTTTGAGCGAGCCCTTAATTTGTTGTGGTAGTCGTAACATCAATAGTTACAGTTACTATTATAATTGCCAATATTTATGAAGTCAATAATGTGGGGCAAAGATTTGCTCTGATTGTTCCTCTACCTGCAGTTTCTGTCTGTAGGTGAAAAACCTAAAAACTTTCCTCTTTTTACCTACACCAAAATATACCGATCACCGATTTACAGCCTCTTTGATTTTCGCTATTATTCTCTTCGTCCCGGTTTTTCAGTTTTTTTCTGAGCAAAAAGAGTTGTAACTATTCAGCCAACCCGTAAATTCAGGGGACACAATCCCGATTTCCTTCGGAGAATCAGGTTATGTCCCCAGAATTTACTGAAATCCATCAATATTAGGTGTTTTTCTACTTACGCTGAATAGTTGCAAAGAGTTTATGGCAATTCTTGAAGTAAATAATTTACATCTCTCATTTGGCGGTCTGCAGGTTCTGCATGATGTCGGTTTTTCCGTTAATAGTGGTGAAATTTACGCTATCATCGGCCCCAATGGAGCCGGTAAGACCTCGATTTTGAATTGTCTGGGTGGTTTTTATCAACAGCAAAAAGGTGAGATTGTTTTTGATCAAACCAACATTTCTTATATCTCTCCTGATCGTCGCGCGGCTATGGGGCTGGCTCGAACCTTCCAGAATATTGCTCTTTTTCGCGGTATGACCGTGCTTGATAACATCAAGTTGGGATCTCATGCGCATTTGCAGACCGGTCTTTTAGGGGCAGCTTTCTACTGGGGGCGAGCCCATCGGGAAGAGATGGAGCTCAGAGAAGAGATCGAAAACAATATCATCGATTTTCTTGAGATTGAACATATCCGCAAGCAACCGGTCAGTACCCTCTCTTACGGTCTGCAAAAAAGGGTCGAACTCGCCAGGGCTCTGGCCATGCACCCCAAAATTCTCTTGATGGATGAACCGGTTGCCGGCATGAATGCCGAAGAGACCGAAGATATGGTTCGTTTTATTCTTGATATTCAAGAAGAGCGCGATTTAACAATTATTATTATCGAACATGACATGCGGATGATTATGGATATATCCGACCGGATCATGGTACTTAATTTCGGCCGGAAGATTGCTGAAGGCACCCCGCAGGAGGTGCAGCGGCATCCGGAAGTTCTTAAGGCATATCTAGGCGCTGATAAACGGGAGCAAAGCTAACGATGGATTTTTTTCTCCTCCTATTAACCAGTGGTATCGCCGTCGGTGGTATCTACGCCCTGATCGCTTTGGGGTTTGTTCTTATTTACAAGGCTACCAGCATCATCAATTTTGCCACCGGTGAATTTATGATGATCGGGGCTTATATTTTCTATACCTGTTCAGTTCTCTTAGGCCTGCCGGCGATTCCCTCTTTTCTTCTCGTGATGGCCGGAGCCGGTCTGCTTGGCCTGTTGGTGGAGCGAACAATTTTACGCCACATGCTGGGACAGCCGACCATTAGTATCGTTATGGTTACGATCGGTTTAAGTTCCATTTTAATGGGAATGGCCGAGATGATCTGGTCTTCCGACTACAAAAGCTTTCCCGCGCTTTTTCCTCGCGCTCCAATTATTGTGGGTGATCTGATTATCCGTTCCAATCTCTTCTGGGGCTTTGTCGTGGCTATGGTTACGGTGGCCATTTTTGCTTTGATCTTTAAATATGCCAAGGTCGGCGTGGCTATGCGGGCTACGGCCGGTGATCAGGTGGCCGCATTTTCGATGGGCATCAACGTTCGCAGCATGTTTACGCTGGCCTGGATTTTCGGCAGTATCGCCGCCTCTCTCGGTGGTTTGATTATTGGTAATATCGGGGGCGTCCAACCCAATCTCGGGGGCATTGGTTTAAAAATTTTTCCGGTGGTCATCTTAGGTGGGCTTGACTCCATCGGGGGCGCGGTTTTAGGGGGCTTTATTGTTGGCATTGTTGAAAATCTGGCGGGGGGATATCTTGACCCGCTGGTTGGCGGCGGCGTCAAAAATGTGGCTCCGTTTGTGATTCTGGTTCTGATCCTGATGGTCAGACCGTATGGTCTGTTTGGCCGCAAAGAGATCGAACGCCTGTAGGAGAAATAGAGAAATTTTATGCGAATAGGTGATTTCAAAGAGAGCTATGCCGCCGATGAAGCGGTTTTTTCAAACTCTACCAGTCGTTTCTGGCTGGGCGTGCTCTTTCTTTTGTTGGCGCTTTTTCCCTTTATGGCGGGCGACTATCTGCTCTATATGGCCAACATCACCGGGATTGCCATCGTTGCCGCTTTGGGTCTGAATATTTTAACCGGTGCCACCGGACAGATATCTTTAGGTCATGCCGCTTTTGTCGGTATTGGGGCCTACACGTCGGCCATCCTGACTAATCGTTTCGGCTTGCCTTTTCTTCTCTGTCTGCCTCTGGCCGGTCTTGCTTCCACCTTTTTCGGGATTCTTGTTGGTGCTCCTTCAATGCGAATGAAGGGGCTTTATCTCTGTATTACGACCCTGGCCGCGCAGGTGATTTTCGAGTTCTTTTTTGTCCATTGGGAGTCGTTGACCGGAGGTATCCGAGGTCTCAATATCGCTCCACCAACGATTTTCGGCCTTAATGTCGGCACTGAATTCGGTTTCTATTGGGTTACTCTCGCGGTTGTAATCATCGCTGCAACTATTAGCCGCAATATTTTTAGAACCCGGGTGGGACGCGCCTTCATCGCCATTCGCGACCGCGATATTTCGGCCCAATTAATGGGTATCAACCTTTTTCGTTATAAACTCTATGCTTTTGCCGTAAGCTCCTTTCTCGCCGGGATTGCCGGTTGCCTCTGGGTAAATCATCTGAAATCGATCACCCCGGAACATTTTCCCCTGCACGAAAGTATTCGTTATCTGGCCATGATTATCGTTGGCGGACTCGGCAATATCCTCGGGGCAATTTACGGGGCCATTTTCATGACCCTGATTCCCGAAGTCTTACAGACCATTCTTAAATTTTTTGAGGGGATATTCCCTCAGGCGATGTCCTTTCTCTTTCCCTTGCAAACCGTGGTCTTTGGTCTTTTAATCGTGGTTTTTTTGGTTTTCGAACCGCACGGACTCGCAGAAATGTGGTGTCGGGTTAAGCGCCACTTTAACCTATGGCCCTTTAAACACTGATGGCGTCGTAAAAATTCTTCACCTGCTTCGTTACCTAAAACCTTCGTCACTGCGGCGTACTGTATGTACGCCTCATTCCTCAGGTTTCAGGTGCCTCACATCTGAAGTTTTTTACTTAGCCATCCCGAGATAATAATTTTCAACATCTGGGAGGTTGTTTATAGCTTTCCAGAATAACCAACTATCAAGGAGGAGAGAATGAAAAGACTATTGAACAGCTTGATCATGGTTCTATGTTTTATCATGGTGGCGGGAGTGGCGTGGGCCGGTGAAACTATTAAAATCAGCGCTCAGCAGCCGATTACCGGACGTTTTGCCTTTGCCGGGAAACATATTCATCAGGGATTAGCCGATTCATTGGCGTATGCCAATGAACAGGGCGGCATTGACGGTCAGCTGCTTGAATATCTTTATGATGATACCGGTTATGATTTAAAGCGGGCCGTGGCCGCGTTTAAAAAGGTGATGGCCAAAGAAAAACCGGTTATGAACTATGGCGAGTCTACCGGAGAAGGTAAGGCCCTGGCTCCGGAAATTAATGATAATTACAAGATTGTTTACGGCTCTACCTCGTTCTCTGAGGAGCTGGCGGATCGCTCGAAAAATCCTTACATGTTTGTTTCCGGCCCGACCTATGCCCAGCAATTTGGCATTCTGCTTAAATATATCGCCGCCAACCCCAAGGAAAAAGGCAAAAAAGCGACGGTTGCATTCTTTTACAGTGATACCGAATTTGGCCGTGACCCGATTCCTTACGCCCGCGAAATGGCGAAAAAATTGGGTGTCGAAGTTGTCGCCGAAGAGGTTACCAAAGTTGGAGCTGTCGATATTACGAGTCAGCTGTTGGATCTCAAACGCCATAATCCCGACTACTGTATTTTTCAGGGTTATGTCGTGCCGCCGATTCCGGCCGTTATTCAGGGGGCCCGTGATTTTGGCCTGAAAACCACGTTCATGGGAACCTTCTGGGCTATGACGAAGATGCTCTTAGGCAAACTGGGCCCCGATGGTGAAGGCTATATGGGGGTTACTCCTTATGCTTACTGGCAGCAGAGCGATGTGCCGATGATCAAAACAATTCGTGAGTATAATAAAAAACACCATGCCGATGTTACCTATCGCCCCCAATCATATATGCAGGGCTGGTTTACCGGTATGGTCTATGTCAAGTTAGCTAAGCTCTGTAAAGCGAAGGGCTTGCCGATTACCGGGCCAAATTTGAAAGATATGATTCCTCTGGTCAAAGAGTGGGATACCGGCGACTTTGCCGGCAAGATCAGTTTTAAAGATAGTAACGCAACCGGCGTAGGTAAAGTTTTTGTCGCCAAAGGCGGAGAATTCGTCCCGGCATCCGACTGGATCTATTTGCAGTAGAAATTGTAACTATTCACTAAAAATCATCAATATTTGGTGTTTCACAACTTACGCTGAATAGTTACTAAAATTTGAAGATGGGCTTCACCCTATCTCGGTGTGGGGTCAGACCTCCAGGCGGCGGCTGCAAGCCGCTTGCCGCTCTGAGCTCTGACGCCCCTCGAAGCCGGGCGAAGCCCATCTTCAAACTAACCGGTTTTAACTTAACTGCTCGTAACTATTCAGCTAACCCACAAAATCGGGGTACACAATCTCGATCTAACCGGAAACTCCCTATGACTGAACCTGAAAAATCCCCGGCCATCCTGCGGGTCAACAATATTGAAGTGATCTACAACCACGTCGTCCTGGTTCTCAAAGGTCTTTCTTTGGAGGTGCCGCAAGGTGAGATTGTCGCTTTGTTGGGCTCGAACGGGGCCGGAAAATCAACCACTTTAAAGGCGATCAGCGGTTTTCTGCCGCTTGAAGATGGTGAGATCAGCGATGGCAATATTGAATTTATGGGAGAGAACTTAGCCGGACTTGCTCCGCATCAGATTGTTCGCCAGGGAATTTTTCAGGTTCTTGAAGGACGCAGGGTTTTTGAGGATTTGACCGTCGAAGAAAATCTTAACTGCGGTGCCTATACCCGTAAGGATCGAGCTGCCGTCCGGATTGATCTGGAGAAATGTTTCAGCTACTTTCCCGCTTTAAAAGATCGTCGAAAAAGATTGGCCGGTTATCTCTCCGGCGGCGAACAGCAGATGCTGGCTATCAGCCGGGCGCTGCTCGCTCAACCCAAACTGATGATGCTCGATGAACCTTCCCTCGGTCTGGCTCCGTTGCTGGTCGATGAAATCTTTGCCATCATTAAAGAGATCAACCAACGTGAAGGAACGACAATTTTACTGGTTGAACAGAATGCCCAAATCGCCCTTTCGATCAGCTCTTACGGCTACATTATGGAAAATGGCCGGATGGTACTGGACGGCCCGGTTGACCAGCTCCTCAACGACCAGGATGTGCAGGAGTTTTATTTAGGTTTTGGTCAGCAGGGAGAAGAGAAAAGTTATCGTGACGTGAAACATTACAAACGGAGAAAACGGTGGCTGAGCTAAGCGGAAAAACCCTTTGCCAGACTTTTCTCGAGACTGCCGCCAGTCGTTGCGACCAGGTGGCCTTGCGGGAAAAAGAGTTCGGCATCTGGCAGCGCGTTACCTGGCAACAGTATCGCGAACATGTTACCCATTTTGCTTTGGGACTCAAAGTCCTAGGCTTTCTCCGGGGTGATCATCTTGCGATTATCAGTGAAAATTGTCAGGAGTGGCTCTACGCTGAGCTCGGGGCTATCGCTCTTGGCGGGGTCACGGTCGGAGTCTATCCGACAAGTCCGTCCCCGGAAGTGCATTACGTCGTTGACCATGCCGATGCCAAATTTGTCGTCTGCGAAGATCAGGAACAGACCGATAAAATCCTGCAAGTTTGGGACGATTTGCCAAACTTGCAGAAAATTATCGTCATCGACATGAAAGGCCTGCGCAACTACGACAGGGAAAATATAATCTCTTTTCAGGAAGTAGAAGAGCTTGGCCGCAAATTATCCTCGGAAAACTTAGGCCTCTTTGCCGCAGAAGTTGCCATGGGTCAGCCCGAAGATGTCTGTATTATGATCTACACCTCAGGGACAACCGGCAAACCCAAAGGGGCGATGATCAACCATCGCAATATTGAAGCGACGACGCTTAGTACGATCACGGCCATTGCTCCGACTTCCGCTGATACGGTGGTTTCCTATTTGCCCCTATGTCATGTCGCGGAGAAGATTTTCACTCTTTTTCTGCCGATTTTTGTCGGTTACCCAGTGAATTTTGCTGAAAGTATTGCCACCATTCAAGCTGATCTTCGCGAGATCGCCCCAACCATATTCTTGGGTGTGCCAAGGATTTGGGAAAAATTGCAATCGGCCGTAATTATCAACATTAAGGAGACCTCCCCCTTTAAACGTTGGCTCTATAATAAATGTATGGCTGTTGGTCGGCGGCGCTCCGAGTTGCGGCTCAACCATAAACCGGTGGGATTGGCCCTTAAGTTACTTGATATGGCCGCCTACTGGCTGATCTTTCGCTCTTTGCAAAATTACATCGGTCTGCGCCGAGCTCATTTCTGTTTCTCGGCCGCCGCTAAAGTCAGCCCCGAGGTTTTACGCTTTTTTCACGATATCGGCATTCGGGTTAAAGAGGGTTACGGGATGACGGAGTGTACCGGTCTCTCTTTTATTCATATGGGCGACGATATTAAACTGGGTACGGTAGGTAAGGCCATTGATATAATTGATTTTAAAATCAGCTCGGAGGGAGAGCTTCTAAAAAAAGGGGAATCGATCTTCGTTGGTTACTACAAGAATGAAGCGGCGACAAAAGAGATGGTTGTCGATGGCTGGCTCTATACCGGCGACATCGCCATCCTTGATGATGACGGCCATCTCAAAATTGTCGACCGCAAAAAGGATATTATCATCACCTCTGGCGGTAAAAATATTGCTCCCTCCGAGATCGAAAACACGCTTACTACCAGTATTTATATCAAAGAGGCGATTGTTGTCGGCGAAGGCCGTAACTATCTGGCAGCCCTGTTGCAGATAGATTTTGACAATGTCGGCAAATGGGCTATTGACAAAGGTATTTCCTTTACTAATTTCAGAAATCTCACTGGTTTGCCGGAGGTTTTCGAGCTGATCAAAATTGAAGTTGAGAGAGCCAACCAGCAGTTTGCCCGAGTTGAGAATATCCGCCGCTTCAAACTCCTGACCAAAGAGCTCGACCACGACGATGACGAAATGACGGCGACAATGAAGATC
>JAYEGS010000138.1:0-3454 GCA_034659215.1 Pseudomonadota bacterium
CTGATGTTTACCGACATGGTCGCTATATCACAGCGGAAGATGGAATTTTGCCATCCCCGGACGAAAGCGGCTGGCTGTACATCAAAAACCTCAATGGTGTGTCGTTAACCAAAGTGAGAGTCGTTATTAAGGTTGATTTGGCCGAGTTTGTCGCCTGGTATAAACCGTTCATGAGCTGGGATGAAAACGGTGATCCCTGGTCGGCGGATCATGGGGTTGCTCCGGTAGAGGTCTGCGCGCCTGATAACCTTGATGCCTGCAACGAGTCAAATTGCCAGACGGATGGTGAAGGCTACTGGTATAATGATGTGGGAGGGGACGAATATTGCCACGAGACGCCAGCCTGTGATGGGGATACTTATTATGATTGCCTGACCGAAAGCCAGTGCTTAAGTGCCGATGGAGACCTCTATTGGTATGAAGACGAAGTAGACGGAGAGAAGAGCTGTCATCCGGTGCCGGCCTGCAAGCGGGATATTGATACTGGTGAGTTTGTCGAAGATTGCACTCCCGTAAACTGCATTACTGCCGTTCAGTGTGAGGACGCAGATTTCTTCTGGTATGAAGACGAAGTAGACGGAGAAAAAACCTGTCATGAATTGCGGGCCTGTGAAAGGAATTTTGAAACTGGTGCTGAAGAAGTTTGTAGTGCTGCTAACTGTATCACTCCTGACCAGTGTACGAGTTCAAATTTTTACTGGTATGAAGATGAGATTGGTGCGGACAAATACTGTCACGAGATGAAGTCGTGCGAAAGGAATCTTAATACTGGTGGTGAAGAAGATTGCAGTCCCGATAACTGCATTACTGAAGACCAGTGTGACGATGCCCACTTTTACTGGTATAAAGGTGAAGATGAAGACACAGCCAGCTGCCATCAGGAGCCCGAACAGGGGGTTTGCAGTGAGAATAATCTTTTAGCTTGTTCCACCGAAGCTGAATGTGTTGCTGCGGGGGGCGAATGGTATAATTATTCAGCCTGTGTGAAAAAAAGATCGTCGTCATATACCCCGTATACTCCTCCGGCATCATCATCGTCGCCACCTTCCACGGGTTCCGGTTCCACCGCGGTAAGTGGATCGAACTGGTTTAGTTTTTTATTTGCCACCAATAGCGCCCCTGCTCCGGCTCCGGTTTGTGATGCCCAGCATCTTGACGACTGTGATCAAACCGGCTGTGCTGGTCTTGGCGACGGCTACTGGTGGTATGACGGTGCCTGCCGCGCTGAACCGGTGCAAACCGACTTCCGCGGCCATCTTTCCAGTGCGCCGGTTTCTCCCGGTGCTGGTGCCGACGATGGGGTTATTGCGGCCGGTGAAGGTTTGTCGTTCACTATCGATGTCCCCGCTGACTGCCGGCTGTATGCGCTATTGTCCATTCCCGATGTGGGCGCCTTCTTTATCAGCAATGAAGAGATCCTTACAGCCAATATGGTCCCGGTTGCCGGTGGAACCATCCCTGTTATTGCTGATATCTGTCCGTTGCTGACTGGGGAATGGGAGTTTTTGAAGGGCACCTGGACGGTTTATACCGTGGCTGTTCCTGCTGCTGTGGGAGAATCACCGGCACAATTAGGTGCATACCTTGAACAGGGCGGTCTGTACGCTCTTGGTTCCTACACTATTGAGGTGGGTTGCCAGGAGGTGCAGCCGCAGGTACAGCCGCAGGAACAGTCGGGGTATACGTTGTACGATATCCCGCGGCCATCGCAGGATTGATGACCGTGTAAAACAGGTATATCCGCCGCCAGGGTCCGGTGCCTGGTTGTCTGGACAGGGCTTGCATATTTTCATCAATCGATTATTATGAAAAGAACTATCGGGGCGCAGTGAAAAGGCTGTTGCCCCGATTTTTTTGTCAACTCTTATCCTTTGCAGTAGAGGGAGGAAGTCTATGATGTTGCGAAAGTCGGTGATTTTGCCAATCGCGATGCTGATGACATTGATTACTTTGCTGGGCTCTTCCGTGCCCTACGCAGCCATGGTTGATGCAGGCGTATCAAAAAATGTGCCGCTTGCCGGGATGCCGAAAGCAACGGTAATGTCGCCGGACGGGAAAACGGTTTTTGTCCTCACAGACGGTGGCGAGGTAGCCATTTTTGAACCTGCCGGAACGTTGCGAGGCACGATTCAGGTAGGTGCGGGCAGCAACGACATTACCGTCTCCCCTGATGGCAGCCGACTCTATGTTACCAGCGGGCAACAGAAAACCCTGAAAATCGTAGAGCTTGATTATATCATTACCTTGGATACGGACAACGCCCCTTGTAAAGGCCCGCAAGACGCCCCGGTGGTTATCGCGGTTTTCAGTGATTTCCAATGTCCCTATTGCGCCAAATTGAATCCCATCCTGCGGCAGGTGCTGAAAAAATATCCCCGGCAGGTGAAGCTGGTCTATAAATTTCTCCCCCTGACTTCAATCCATAAAGATGCCATGCGGGCGGCGATTGCCGCCCTGGCGGCGGAAAGGCAGAAAAAATTCTGGGAATATCAGGACGCCTTGCTGCAATCTTACCGGGAACTATCAGAGGCCAGGCTGGTTGAGATCGCGAAAACTATTGGTCTGGATATGGAGCGGTTTTCCCGAAACCGGAAAGACCCGCGGCTGGTAAACCGGGTACGTGAGGATATGAAAGAGGCCGGCGATAACAACATCCGCAGCGTGCCCAGCGTTTTTATCAATGGCCGGCAGTTAAAAAGCCGATCACCAAAAAGCTTTGACCGGGCGATAAATGCTGAACTGCGGCGGCTTGGTTTGCAGAAATAGAAGTTTCGCCCTGCTTGTAACCGCCAAAATAGAACAAATCCTGTAAGGCTGTAGTGATTTTATTACAAGGTCTAAATACCCCTACACTCGTCTTTAAGCAACTGTTTTTATAGGATTAATCGTAAATATAATACATTATCCAACGCTCTTGATCTGCCGGAAGTATGGTGAAAAGATAACTGTCTGAGTTTGTCAGCCATGGACAGCAGGACATAGGTTTCGCCGATTTAGCTCCCCTTGCATCTTCCTGTTAACTAAGCCGCTAAAATCATAGATATTAAGCTCCAGCCCTTTAACTCCTGAAATACCTCCAATGAGTATCCCCCAACCTTCAGTCAGTAAAATACATCCGTGTAACTATCGAGTATAGGTTTTACAATTGTGTTATGTCCGGCATTTCGCGAAGAAAAGGTATTTCTTCGTGTAACTAATTGAAAATAAAAACTTTTAAGTAAAAAGGAATCTTTTACGATAGTTGGTATAAGTATTGCTCAACAATTTATATAAAAACTTGGGAAAATTCAATTGATATCGCAAAACGTTGCAGGGGTAATGTCAAATGAGGTATAAATTTGTAACGGCTTTTATTATCAGTCTGATTTTTATATTAAGTAATGTATCTTCACCTTTTGCACGGACAGTAACGGTGTCTTGGAATCATAATATGGAAGATGATCTTGCTGGATAT
>JAYEGS010000139.1:0-3443 GCA_034659215.1 Pseudomonadota bacterium
TACTCAAGCTCTTTTTGCAGGACTTCAATATCCTGGTTGAGCTTTTCCCATTTGCGGTAGGCCCAGGCCAGTTTTTCTTCACACTCTTTTTTTTCAGCGGCCTGTTGTTTAATCATTTCGGGTGAAGTTTTCGAATAGTAATCAGGCTGTAAAAAGAGTTGATTGAAATTTTCGTTCTCTTTCTCAAGCTCCTCACAGAGAGCTTCTGCTGTAGCGCTCTCCTTTTTTAAAGGTCGAAGCTGATTGTTGAGCTTTTTGCGCTGGCCTTTGTCCTGAATCTGACGTTTATCAGCGGGCCGTTTTTTTGTTGCCGTTCTTTTGCTCTCCTGACTCTTCTTCTCCTCTTTTTTTCTCTCTTTCTCTTTTTCTCCATCTGTCTTTCGCATCCGGGTGGGGCCTGATTGCTGTTTTACCGGGGCGGCTCCGCTTAAATGATCGTGGCCCAGATGTTCAAGGTATTCAGCATATGTGCCGGGATAGAGATCAAAGCCGTCACTTTTTAATTCAAGCACGCGGGTGGCAAGGCGATTGACCAGATAGCGGTTATGGCTGACAAAGATGATCGTTCCTTCAAATTTGGCTAAAGCATCGATAAAAGTTTCAATCGATTCGAGGTCAAGATGGTTAGTCGGTTCATCAAGAACCAGGACATTGCCTTTTTTTAAGACCAGTTTGGCGATAATCAGGCGGGCGGCCTCACCCCCGGAGAGGGCGGCGGTAGATTTATGAACATCGTCACCGGAAAAGAGCAGGTTTCCAAGCTGTCCCCGAATCGTGCCGATACTCTCGCCCGGGCCGTAACTATAAAGATATTCGTAAGGCGAAGAGTTTTTCGGAATCAGTTCCCGGTGATCTTGAGAAAAATATTCCGGATGGGTCTCGTAACCCCACTCAACAGAACCCTGATCGGCCTCAAGTTCGTCCATAATAATCTTTAAAAGGGTCGATTTACCGATGCCGTTGGGGCCGATAACGGCCAGGCGCTCACCTTTATTGAGCGTGAAAGAGACCTCGTGAAGAACTTTCTTACTGCCGTAGGCTTTACTTATCGATTTTGCTTCAAGTACGGTTTTGCCGGAGGGGCGGCAAATGGGAAAAGTAATGCGCGGATGAGCCCGGGATGAGTAGAGTGGTTTAACTATATCTTTCTCCATCCGGGTGATCTGTTTCATCTTGCTTTGCGCCTGTCGGGCTTTACTCGCTTTACCTTTAAAACGGGTAACAAAAGTCTGGAGTTCATCCATCCTTTTTTCCGCCTTATCCGACTCCTGACGGCGTTGGAGATCCTCCAGTTCACGAGCATTTAGATAGTAGTCATAGTTTCCGGGATAGATTTTGATGGTTTCGTAATCAATGTCGACGATATGGCTTGAGACCCGGTTGATAAAATCACGGTCATGCGAGACTACAATCAGGGTTCCTTTATAATCGACCAGATAATCTTCGAGCCAGCGCACCGACATGATGTCGAGATGGTTGGTCGGTTCATCGAGAAGCAGGACTTCGGGTTTACTGAAAAGACACTGAGCCAGCAAAACCCTGAGTTTGTAGCCGCCGGAGAGTACCTGCATCGGTTGGTTATGGTAGATTGTCGCAATCCCCAACCCCTCAAGCATCTGGGAAATTTGACTCTCAGCCTGATAGCCGTCGTAATGCTGAATGATCTCTTCGAGTTCAATAATGCGTTCGGCTGACGGTTCCGGCTCGGCCAAAAGCTTCTCTTTTTCGGCAAAAGCGACAAAGAGCTCTTTTTGTCCCTGCATAACGACATCGACTAAGAGATCATCTTCAAAGGCAAAATGATCCTGGTTCAGAGTCCCGACCCGCATTTTTGCCGGAAGACTGACTAAACCGCTGTCGGTGCTCTCATTGCCGCAGAGGATTCTTAAAAAAGTTGATTTGCCGGCCCCGTTAGGGCCGACAACACCATAGCGATTGCCGGGATCAAACTGCAGGCTGACATCGGTAAAAAGAGTCTGGCCGCCATAGCTTTTACTGAGATTGGTTACGGTTATCATATTTTTATTTAATGTAGTTGATTGTAATTGGTCAAATTCTTCAGCCACAAAAGAACACGAAAAGTCACGAAAAAAAACTCTCAAAGCTTTCGCATATTTTACGCCTTTGCTTTTGCCCTTTTCGTGTATTTCGTGTATTTCGTGGTCTCGCTTTTGACCTTTGCTTTTTCACTCATTCCGTGGTCTGAAGCAGCCACGAAAAACACGAAACCGACGAAAAGAACCTTTCGTCGGTTTCGTGTTTCAGGATAAAATGAAGCTTTTAATTGTCTATGAAAGTGCTTTAACAAATCCTGCTAAGCGCTCAATACCTTTAACAATATTCTCCATTGATGTAGCATAAGAGAGGCGCAGGTAGCCGGGGGCACCAAAGGCTTCACCGGGAACGGCGGCGATCTTGGCTTCGTCCAGCAAAAGATCACACAAAGTCAGTGAAGAGTCAATCTCCCGCCCGTTACAAGATTTCCCCAGTAACCCTTTGACACTGGGGAAGGCGTAAAAAGCGCCTTGCGGATTAAAGCAGGTGATGCCGGGAATCTCGTTTAAAGCTTTAATGATATAGGCGCGGCGTTTAGTGAAATCAACCAGCACGTTTTTGACATAATCCTGAACGCCGTTGTAAGCCTCAATCGCCGCCATTTGTGAAATTGAGGTCGGGTTTGAGGTGCTCTGGCTCTGGATCTTAGTCATTGCCGCAATTAGAGTTGCCGGCCCCGCCGTAAAACCGATGCGCCAGCCGGTCATCGAATATGATTTTGAGACTCCATTCAGAATAATACAGTGATCTTTGACTTCCGGACTGATCTCGGCCGGACTCCGCTGCTCAAAGCCATCATACGTGATGTGTTCATAGATCTCGTCACTGATCAACAAGATATCATTTTTGACAACCACTTCGGCCAGAGCTTTAAGCTCTTCCCATGAGTAGGCCGCACCGGTCGGATTAGAGGGCGAATTAATAATTACAGCTCGGGTCTTTTTCGTGATTGCGGCTTGAAGCCGTTCCGGTGAAAGTTTGAAACCTTCATCCTCGCCGGTTTCAAGAATTATCGGCACCCCGCCGGCCAGAGAGACCATCGGCGGATAGGAGACCCAATAAGGAGCCGGCACGATAACCTCATCACCCGGATCAAGCAGAGCCTGGGCGAGATTGTAAAAAGAGTGCTTGCCGCCACAAGAGACGACAATTTCACTCTCCTTATAATCGAGCCGATTCTCCCTTTTCAATTTGGCCGCAATCGCTTGGCGAAGCTGCGGAATGCCGGGAACTGCGGTATAGTTGGTAAATCCATCCCGAATCGCCTTGATACCGGCCTCTTTAATATTCTCCGGCGTATCAAAGTCAGGCTCTCCGGCCCCGAAATTGACAACATCAACGCCTTCAGCCTGCAAGGCTTTGGCTTTAGCGGTAATCGCCAGGGTCGG
>JAYEGS010000140.1:0-3438 GCA_034659215.1 Pseudomonadota bacterium
GGACATTGCTCCAGGCGGCGGCGCAAGCCTTTATGCCGATCTGAGCTGCGCTGTGAGCGAAGCGAGGAAGTACTCTTGGGGTGTGTCCCCCTCGAAGCCGGGCGAAGCCAATGTTCGCACCATTTGTAGTGGCTTTAAGGTGATTAAAATTATGCCGAATACACAAAACTGGAAAATATCATCCCTTGATGTTCTTCGGGCCGGGCCGGTTGTGCCGGTCATCGTGATAAACGAGATCGCACAAGCGGTTCCCCTGGCCAAAGCCCTTCTGGCAGGTGGTATCAGAGTCCTGGAAGTGACCTTGCGCAGTAAGGTTGCCATCGCTGCTATCCGCCGGATCAGTGAGGAGGTTCCCGAGGCAATGGTTGGTGCCGGGACTGTGCTCACGCCCGAAGACCTGCAGGCAGTAACCGAGGCCGGTGCAGTTTTTGCTATCAGCCCGGGGCTGACTCCGGGCCTGCTGGCTGCCGCCAACCGCGGGCCTATCAGCCTGATACCGGGGGTTGCCACGGCCTCGGAGCTGATGTCCGGGATGGTGATGGGCTATAATGAGTTCAAATTTTTTCCGGCCGAGGCGGCCGGGGGGGTGCGGATGTTGAAATCCCTTAGCGGTCCATTTCCAAAAATCACTTTTTGTCCCACTGGTGGTATCTCTTTGCAGAATTACAACGAGTATCTTGGTCTTGCTAATGTTGCCTGTGTCGGCGGTTCCTGGATTGTGCCGACAGATGCTATCCAGCAGGGCGACTGGCAGAGGATCACCGCCCTGGCTCAGGATGCGGTGGCCGGGAGTCAAAGCTGATGGCTGAAAGTCTCTATATCGCCAGTCAAACGCTCCAGGTGCTTAACAAACTGTAAAAGTAAAAGGAAAATATTATGAATAGCCACCCCCTGGCAGGAAAACCTGCCCCCCGATCTCTGCTCGTGAATGTCCCGGAACTTATTTCCGCCTATTACACTTTGCAACCTGATGTGGCACAACCGGCTCAGCGTGTCGCCTTCGGTACCTCCGGCCATCGTGGCAGTTCACTGCTGCGCAGTTTTAATGAAGCCCATATTCTGGCCGTCACGCAGGCGGTTTGTGACTATCGCCGGGAAGCGGGTATCACTGGAACCTTGTTCATGGGCATGGATACTCACGCCCTCTCCTGGCCGGCTCAGCTTACCGCCGTGCAGGTGCTGGCCGCGAATAAGGTCGATGTTTGTATTGCGGCAAATTTCGACTATACACCGACACCGGTCATCTCCCATGCCATTCTCACCCATAACCGGGATGGGGATAAAACTTGTGACGGCATTGTTATAACCCCCTCTCACAATCCGCCGACAGACGGAGGTTTTAAATACAATCCTCCGCATGGCGGGCCTGCGGATACGGATGTGACCGGAGTGATTGAGGCCCGTGCCAATGCTATCCTTGAAGATAATCTCCGCGAAGTGCAGGTGATGGAGCTTAAAAGTGCGCTGCAGAGTGCAACCATCCATTACTATGACTACCTAACTCCCTATGTCGAGGATTTAGGCAATGTGGTCGATATGGATATTATCGCTCAGTCCAGGATTCGCATCGGAGCCGATGCCATGGGTGGTTCCGGTTTGTCATACTACAGGGCCATCAAAGAACGTTATGGCCTGAATATGGAGGTTTTTCACGACGATCTTGATTCGACCTTCTCTTTTATGCACGTGGATAGAGACGGCAAGATCCGGATGGACTGCTCTTCACCCTATGCTATGGCCGGGCTGGTGGCGCTGAAAGAGGATTTTGACATCGCTTTCGGCAATGATACCGACTTTGACCGCCACGGAATCGTCACTAAAAGCATGGGCCTGATGAACCCTAATCACTATCTCAGTGTGGCCATCGCCTACCTTTCAGAAAATCGTCCCCTGTGGCAAAAAGATCTGGCAATCGGCAAAACCTTGGTCAGCAGCTCTATTATTGACCGGGTGGCAGCCAGTCTGGGCCGGAAGGTGCTTGAGGTTCCGGTGGGATTCAAATGGTTTGTGGAGGGTCTGCTGCATGGCACGATCTTTTTTGGCGGCGAAGAGAGCGCCGGAGCCAGTTTCCTGCGTAAGGACGGAACGGTCTGGACTACCGATAAGGACGGTATCATCCTTAATTTGCTGGCGGCCGAGATCACCGCAAAAACAGGACGTGATCCGGGCGAACATTATAAGGGAATGACGGACAAATTTGGTGCGCCAATCTATGCCCGCATTGATGCTCCGGCATCCATTGAACAAAAAGCGGTGCTAAAAAATCTTGTCGCCGAAGATGTTAAAGAGGAGATGCTCGCGGGTGAGCCGATTAAGGCTATTTTGACTAACGCCCCCGGCAACGATGCGGCTATCGGCGGCCTGAAAGTGGTGGCCGAAAACGGCTGGTTTGCCTTGCGCCCCTCCGGTACTGAAGATATTTACAAAATCTATGCGGAAAGTTTCATCAATGCGGCGCATCTCGGACTTATTCAGGACGAGGCCAAGGCCATGGTGGCAAAACTTTTATAAAAAACAGAGTGGTAACTATTCAGCTAACTCGCAAATTCAGAGTACGTCATCCCGATTTCCGTCTTTGTTTATGAGCTTAATGCTGAAGCTTCTTATTTGGTGGCTGTACCCAATTTGTCCACGTCCTCAACATCTTCATAAACATCACTCAAAAATCTTGGCGTACAGATAGCCAGAAACACCAGATCATCAGGGCCATGATTGGTGATTCGTTGCGGACACAGTGGTGGAATAATAACAATATCACCAACCCCGACCTCTCTTGGCGGCAAACCTTCAACCGCCACAATGCCCTTACCCTTGAGGATATAATAACGCTCCGCCGTCCCTTTAAGCTGATGCCATTGAGTTGTAACCCCGGGCTTTACTCTTGCTTGAGCAATTGAAACATCCGGGTCGTCGGCGGAATTGGATAATTCATTAATATAACACTTCTCAGGAGTATAAAATTCCCGCGTCGGATCATAATGTATGATGACTTTTTTCATGCGTTATCAAATGTTTAGGGTTATAATCCTGTATCAAATTCGAGAAGTTCTCCTTTGGCGATGGTCAGTTCATCCGCCACCAGGAGTGGTTCATCCATTCCTTCCAGTATGACGCTCAATTGATACGAACCGGGGTTAACAATGTAGGGTCGCCACAAGGCCCATCCGTTTCCTTGCTTTTGAATATTTAAGATGGTTTTTCCACTATCAATTGTTTGTAGCTGCCAACCGATTACAGTTGAATCCTGCGCTTCTTTCACTTTGATGCCGGTATCAATAGTTACAACGTATTCACCAGCTTCCGGGACAGTGCAGGTCTCTGAGACGAACAATGGTGTTACAGGCTTATTATCCCGAGACATTTTAGGGTAAACTGTAAAAATATAGTTGCCGGCAAGAAGAGGTTTCGGCTTGTAGAAATAATAGGCATTTCCACTTT
>JAYEGS010000141.1:0-3404 GCA_034659215.1 Pseudomonadota bacterium
TACGGATAGAGGATACTGATATTGAGCGTTCAACCAGCGAGATGACTCAGGGGATTCTCGATGGTCTTGAGTGGCTCGGGATTGAGTGGGACGAAGGTCCTTTTTACCAGACCGATTTTATCAAGGAACATATAGTTGCGGCCGAGCGTCTGCTGGCTTCCGGTCACGCCTATAAATGTTTTTGTTCCAAAGAGGAACTTGAAGAGAAACGGGAGAAAGCCAAGGCCTTAAAAGAGGATTTTCGTTATGATCGCACCTGTCGCGACTTAAGTGAGGCCCAAGTTGCTGAACTCGAAGCTGCCGGACGTCCTTATGTTATTCGTTTGAAGGTGCCGGAGGGCGATGGAGCGGTTGTTTTCGATGATGCGGTCTATGGGACAATAACCAAACGTTATCAGGATATTGAGGATTTCGTCATTGTTCGGTCTAACGGTCAGCCTCTCTATCCACTCTCAAATGTTGTCGATGATGCCCGTGATCGCATCAGTCATGTGATTCGTGGTCAGGATGGTCTCGGTAATACCCCGAAACAGATCTTGATTTACCGGGCGTTAGGTGAAAAAGTGCCGGTCTTTGCCCATATGTGTTTGACTCTCGATCCCAAAAGGGCGAAGATTTCAAAACGTAAGCATGGCGAATTAGTTGCCATCCATTTTTATCGGGAGCATGGTTTTCTGCCTTGGGCCCTGGTTAACTTTCTCATGCTTCTGGGCTGGTCGACTCCTGAATCGAGAGAGTATTTTTCGTATGAAGAACTGCTTGAGGAGTTCTCTTTTAAGGGTATGAATCGGGCTAATTCGGTCTTTAATGTCAACATAAACGACCCCAAATTTATCACCGACCCCAAAGCCGTCAATATGAACGCCCACTATATTAAAACCTTGCCTTTGACCGAGCTTGAGCCCTATGTCCGGGCCGAGCTTGAAAAGGCCGGTTTGTGGCAGGAGGCTTACGCGGGTGAAAAACGGGAGTGGTTTTTGGCGACAGTCGACCTTATTCGAGTCCGCTATCACCTGCTGACCGATTTTGCGACCCTCGGTCGGCCCTATTTCAGTGATGATGTTGAGGTCAGTATTGATGATAAACCCCGGCGGAGAAATCTTGAAAAATTCCCCGGTTTACGTGAATGGCTGCCGCAGTTGGCGGATCGTCTTGAAAATATGGCTGATTTCAGTGAGGCGGCGATTGAAGAGATTATGCGGGCTCTGGCCGATGAGGTGGAGGTCAAGCCCGGGGTCATTATTAATGGAGTGAGAACCGTGATTACCGGCCAATTGGCCGGTCCCGGTCTTTTTGAGATTGTTACGACAATCGGCCGCGAAAGGGTTGTTGCCCGCTTGCGTCGCACGCCGGAACTTATTTAATCACATGTTGGGATTAGCTGGGTTAGTTTTGTATTGATTAATTTTAGGGGGAGGAGTTATGAAGCAGCGCAAACTGGGTACTCGGATTCTGTTACCTGTAGTGGTTGTAACTATTCTGTTTTCAATTGCGTTGTATTTTATGGGGTCGATGACCCTAAATCGTTTGATCGAAGACTCCCTCGATGAGATGGTCGCGGCCAAGGTTGTAGATATCGGAAACCGGCAGCAGCAGATTGCTAACAAGGTTCTCTCCGAGGCCGCTCTTTTCAGTCAGGCTGAAGCCGTAGTCGAAGCTTACGAAGAGGCTCACAAAGGTAATTTGACGGTGGCTGAAGATCCTGCAACCGCCGCCGCCCGGGAAAAATTGCGCGATTATTTCGCTTCCGTCGAAAAAGGTTACGTTGCAGCCTTGGGGGTTAATAATTTCAGGGTTCATTTTCATCTGTCCAGTATTCGCAGCCTGTTGCGTCTTTGGAAGACAAAGCAGAAAAGCTGTGATGATTTAAGCTCTTTTCGGGAAACGATCAAGACTATTGCCGGATCACCCCATAAACCGTTGACCGGGATTGAGATTGGTCGCGGTGGTTTTGCGATTCGCGGTCTGGCTCCGATTATGGCTCCTGGTGGTCGTTACCTGGGGTCGGTTGAGGTTCTTTCAAGCTACACCCCGTTGGTCAAAAACTCCATCGCTAATCAACATGAGTCGATCACTGTCTATATGAACAGTGAATTTCTGCCGATTGCCAGCCGTCTTCAGGATAGTAAGAAATATCCTCTTGCCGGGGGTAAATTTGTTCGGGTTACGAGTACCGCCGTTGACTTGAGTGAGCGCTTGATTTCGGTTGACCTGCTTGAACGCGGGAAAACCGCCGTTGTCAAAGAGTATAAGGAAGACTTTCTCTTGACCGCTTTTCCGGTCAAGGATTATCAGGATCGTCAGATCGGGGTGATGGTCTATCTCTATAATGCGAGTGAGCGTTTTGCTATGAGAGAGCAGATCAAGTGGGGGATTGCCCTTATCTCTCTGGCTCTCCTGTTCTTGATCAGTATTGTTTTAATATTAATATTGAGAACCGTAACCAAACCGTTGGCTCAGGCTTCCGGCGGCCTCAAAGAGGCGGCCGATCAGGTGACTTCGGCTGCGCATGAGATTTCGAGTTCGAGCCAAACCCTGGCCGAAAGTTCGTCGGAACAGGCGGCCGCAGTGGAAGAGACCGGTGCGTCACTCGAAGATATTGCCTCAATGGCTCGCCAGAATGCGGATAATGCCAACTCGGCCAATGGCCTTTCTCAGGAGATGGGGCAATCGACGGTCAAGGGTAAAGATGTGATGGAACGTATGAGTGTGGCGGTCAATGAGATCAAAAAATCATCCGATGATACGGCTAAGATTATCAAAGTGATTGAAGAGATCGCTTTTCAGACCAATCTTTTGGCGCTTAATGCCGCAGTTGAGGCCGCTCGGGCCGGTGAAGCCGGGGCCGGTTTTGCGGTGGTGGCTGACGAAGTTAGAAATCTGGCTAAACGCAGCGCCGATTCAGCTGCTGAAACCTCGCGCTTGATTGAAGATTCGGTCGCAAAAGCGGATCAAGGGGTTAACTTGGCGGTCGAGGTTGATACGGTTCTCGGCGAAGTTGTCGGCCATGTAGCCAAAGTCAAGGCCTTGGTGGCCGAGATTGCTGCCGCTTCCGGCGAACAGTCGGAAGGTATCGGCCGGATAACCAATTCGATTGGCGAGATCGAAAAGGCGACTCAGGGAAATGCGGCAACTGCGGAAGAGACCGCTGCCGCTTCGGAGGAGTTGAATGCTCAGGCTGAAATGATGCGGGAGATGACGGCTGATATTAATCAGGTTATTGGCGGTGATTCATCGGCATCGGTTGGAATGCAATCCTCATCCGCTAGAGGAATCGACCGATCAACAAGGAAATTGCCTCAGGCGCCAGCCAGACCGAAGGTTGCCAGGAAGGCTCCCGCCCTCTCTGCTCCGGCGTCACAAAAGGCCGGGAAAACGAAAAACCCCTCAGCGGAAGAGATCAT
>JAYEGS010000142.1:0-3403 GCA_034659215.1 Pseudomonadota bacterium
AGCCAGAATCCGCCGTGCATCATTTTCAATGACCGCGTAGCCGACTCCATAAAGGGTCATGATCGCCCCCATAATGGCCAGCATTTCAAAACCGGGAAAAGCCCGAGCTAAAACATAGACCGCAGTTTTGGTCGTAAACGCGCACATAAAAACGGCCCCGGTCACCGTCGCCTCGGGATAGGCATCCGGCAGCCAGGCGTGAATCGGCGGCACTGCGGCATTGAGCATAAAACCGATCATAATCAGATAATCGGCCGTGGTTGCACCTTCGACCGCAATCTGGGCAAAAGTTAAGTCATGACAATTCTGGTAGCGGAGAAAGATTCCAGCGAGAAGAATCAGGCCACCGGCGGTATGCACCAGAAGGTAGCGGTAACCGGCTTCGATCGAGCGTTTCCGTTTGCGATACCAGATCAGGAAAGTTGAGGCAAAGGCCATCAGTTCCCAGAAGATAAAGATCGTCAGATAATCCCCGGCCAATGTCGTGCCCAAGGCCCCGGCAACGTAGAGAAAAGCCGCGATATGATGGCCGGTCTCTTTAACATGCAGACAATAGATGGCACCGATAAGGGCCATCAGAGTAAAGACGTGGAGGAAAACATAGGTTAGTTTGTCGACCCTGCCGAAAACCAGCTCAAAACCCATGAAGTGACAGATGCCAAAACTCTCCGGCAAAGCATGAATCTGCCAAAAGGCCAGGAGCGGAACCGCCAGCAGAAGAACCTTCTGCATTTTGAAGCGCGTGAAAATCGGTAACAACAGGGCTCCGAGGATAAAATAGGAGGCCGGATGAAGAAAAATCGTACTACTCATCATTATCTGAATCCTCACTATCGTAGAAATCTTCGCGCTGGGCCAGCCAGACGTGAGAGAGCCCCTTGCACAATACGATCATCCCCAAGCACCCTAAAATACTGAAGAGAGCCCAGAAACCGATAACTGAATCACCCCAGAAATGGGGGTGATGCCGATCAATCAGGAAATCGAAAAACAGAGTCCCCAAGAGATAGGCAAAGAAAACCCACTTCAAAACTTTCGCATGAGCCTGCAGATAACTTAACAATGTAACCATCATGCTCCCACCATCATATTAATTGACTTTGTTAAAGTCATTGTACTTTTATCTTGTTTTATTAATTGATCATTACATGGATAATGCTTAAAAACAGATCAGGGTAGATACCCAGTATAATTGAGATAATACTGGTTATCAGAAGCGGTACCACCATAAACATGATTAAGGGTTTATTCTCCAATGAACCACTTAAACCCTGATCTGCGGGTGCGACTTTGCCGAAAAAAGCGGTAAGAAAAACGGGTACGAAATAGCCGGCATTAAGCAGACTGCTGGCCAACAAGACCACAAGCAGACCAATACTCCCTATATCCATGGCCCCTAAAGCGAGAAACCATTTGGTCACAAAACCGGCTGAGCCCGGCACCCCGATCATACTTAAAGAAGCCAACCCAAAAGCGATCATTGTGATCGGCATCCGGTAACCGAGCCCCCCCAACTCCTTGATATCCTTTTTCCCGCAAGCGACAAAAATCGCTCCGGCGCAGAAAAACAGTGTGATCTTGGAGAAAGCGTGGTTGGCAATATGGACAAGCCCACCGGCTATACCGTTCGGCGTCAGCATGGCGACACCGAGAATAATATAGGAGAGCTGACTGATAGTTGAATAGGCGAGCCGGGCCTTAAGATTACTTTTACTCAAAGCAATAATTGACGCCGTGATAATCGTAAAAGAGACAAAGTAAGCCGTAAACATGCCGAGACTCAGATCCTGGAGCATTTGCACGCCAAAGACCGAGAGCATCACCCGACAGGTCGAAAAGACGCCGACTTTAACCACGACCACGGCATGCAAGAGAGCACTAACCGGGGTTGGTGCAACCATGGCTGAAGGGAGCCAGTTGTGGAACGGCATAATCCCGGCCTTGGCAAAACCGAACAGGCACAAAAGATAAGAGACCACGACCAGCAGTTTATTGGCTCCTTCGGGAAAGATACCGCTGATAATCCCGGTATAACAGAAATCGAGAGTTCCGCACTGCATATAGATGATCACCATCGCCGGCAGCAAAAAGGCCTTCGAGGTAAACATCAGATAGACAATATATTTGCGGGCTCCGGCATAACCTTCGGCATCCTGATGATGGGCAACCAGAGGATAGGTGAAGATCGAAACTATTTCATAAAAGAGATAGAGGGTAAAGAGGTTGCCGGCGAATGCGGCCCCCATAGCAGCACCAACTGAAACTGCGTAACAGACATAAAACCGGGTCTGAGCATGTTCATCGAGGCCGCGCATATAGCCGATGCAGTAGAAACCGGCCAAAATCCAGAGAAAGGAGGCGGTACCGGCAAACATGATCCCCAAACCATCAAGATGGAACTTGATATTGACCCCGGGATAGAGGGTGGCTAACGTATACTCGTAAGAACCGCCCGCGAGAATATGGGGCAACAAGCTGAGAACGGAGAGAAAAGTCAGCAGTGCTCCAGCCAGCGACCAAGCCTCCCGCAGGTTCGGCTTTTTGCCGGAGAACATAACCAGCAGCGCCGTCAACATCGGCAGAGCGGAGGCAAGCAGGATTTTACTGGTAATAATTGTTTCCATATCTGTTAAATACCTCTATCCCCGCTAACCGCGCAGATCAGTGATCTGCTCCGGATCGGATGTCTGATATTTCCGGTAGACGGCAAAGATTAAGCTTACGGCAATCGCCGCTTCAGCTGCAGCCAGCCCCATAATAAAGAGCGTAAAGATCTGCCCGGTCACCGGTTCCGGTGCCAGAAAACGGTTAAAGGCCATAAAATTAAGACCCGCCCCATTAAGAATCAATTCAATCGAAATCAGCATGCCGATCATCGAACGATGCTGCATCATACCGTAGAGCCCGATGGCCAGCATGAACACGGCAATGATCAGGTAGGTATGGAGATTACTACTAATCACTTACTTTAACCCCCTGCGCTTTCCGTTCCAGGTAATCGCCACAGCTCCGACGATGGCAATCATGAGAACGACTGAAATAAGTTCAAATGCGAGTCCATAACGAGTCATCAAAGACTCCCCGAGAGCCGCCAGACTATAGTCACCAGCCCCGGCACCGGTAGCCTGAACCCATTGGGTTCGAGAAAGACCGAGTTGGAGGACAACTAAAGTCAGAAGCGAAGTCAGCAGAGCCAGAATCGTATTTTTCGGCCCGATGGCATAAGCTGCCAGCTGTCTCGGAGTATAGCCAACCATGATGCCGAAGACAATCATAATACAGACCGCGCCGACATAGATCAGAATCTGCATCAGAGCGAGAAAGGGACTGTTAAGATAGAGATAGAGCCCGGCCACACCAAACATGGCCATCGCCAGTCCCATCACCGCTTTCATCAGAACCT
>JAYEGS010000143.1:0-3389 GCA_034659215.1 Pseudomonadota bacterium
AGAGTAATTGTCCCTGAATATTTATAATCTACACCATCTTTACCTTTTAATTTTAAGACATAAACATAAACACCCATTGGCACTTTCGCATCAGTATTTAAATAGCTACCATTCCAGCTATGACTAGGATAATCATTGCTTTCATAAAGAAGTTCCCCCCATCTGCTAAATATTTTCAATTCAAATTCAGTAAATCCGTCAGCAACAACTCTATATGTGTTATTTGTATCTATACCAATATTGTCAGGGCTAAAAGCACTAGGTATATAAGCAATTACATCCGGTAATATTTTAATTTCTCTAGTAGAAGTATCTTTACACCCCCATTCGTTAGCAACATAAAGCACAACATCGTATGTTCCTGTATCCGTATATTTATATTCAGGATTTTTTTCAGAAGAAGTGCCACCACCTGCTTCATTAAAATCATCAAAATACCAATTATAAGCAATACCCGGACTAGTCATTGTAGTTTTGTTTTCAAAAACAATTGTAGGAGAAGATATTGTAATTACCTCAGGATTAGGAATAAATCCTGCTTTTGGAGTAATATAGGCATTAGCATATTTTGTAGTACTTCTTTCACAATCAGCATTACTATAAACAGTTAAGCGTACAGGATAAGTACCTGATTCAACAAATGTATGTACAGGATTTTGTGCAGAAGAAACATTAGTATCTCCAAATTCCCATTTCCATTTTACAATAGTACCTGAAACAATAGTACTTGAATCAGAGAAAGATATTTCTGCAGGAGCACAAGCCCCTTTAGGGTCTAATCCAAAGTTAGGATCAGGAATAGCACTCATCAATACTTTTATAGAATCATAAGCAGGCTTACACACATTATCGCTATGAGAAGTTTTAATGTATAAATAAAAATATAGCCTTGATAAATCACCTGCATCAGGATCATAACCCACTTTAGTTTGATCAATAGGACTATTAAAATTACCTGAAGCACTGTCATTATCTTTAAACCATTCTACCCCGTCAGCAAAAGAATAAGTAGCATTAACTTCGTAAGGAGTAGGATAACATAATTTTTTTGCCGAAGGATCAATAATAACCCCAGGCTTAGGTCTGATAGTTAGAATTAACTCTTTAGAGTTTGTACAAGTATTTTGATCGGTATAAGTATAAGTTAAAGTGTAGCTAGTTTGAGAAGAACCTACAATTCCTGTATTAAAGTATTTTCCTGTAACACCAGTTCCAGTCCATGTTCCACCACCTGGATGTCCCATGAGTTCAATAAAACCATCATTGCTACAGAATGTTGTTCTCCCTACCTGAGTACCTACAGTTAGTGTAGGTAAAGGATTTACAGTAATTGTTGTTTTATCTTTTACTCTACAGACAACATTATTTACATTATAAGTAATTTCATGACTACCCACACCGGCAAGATTAGGATCAAATTTATTTGGTTGAATTACTCCGGTTCCTGACCAAGTACCACCAACAGGAGTTCCATTTAAGTTTACTACTGCTGTACCAATACATACATCAGGGTAGTTACCTGAATTTGTATTTGGAGTATTATAAACAGTATATCTCATAGTGTCTTCGTTCTCACAACCATGAGGATTTGTATATTTATAAATAATATAGTAGTTACCCCCATTAGTTATTCCTTGAGCTGTAGGATTAAAACTCCAGTTACCAAAAGTACCTTCAACACCTTTATGGCTACCCATGCCCCTCCATTCTCCAGGAGGATTTAAAGGCATCCCATTTAAAAGTACACTACCATCGCCAGTACAAAGAGTATCATCATCCCCTGCAAAAACCGTAGGTAAAGGATTTATTTTAACAATACTAGAATCAAAGTTTTTACATCCTGTTAATACATTTTCTACTTCCAAATATACTTTATGAGTACCAGGTCCGCCTACTATAGGATTAAATTTATCACCGGGATACATAGGCAACAATCCTGGACTTGGACTAGTCCATATCTTAGATGTATTCATCGGATTTGTAGTTACGTAGTCATTCAGTTTGAGCATGGTACTGTTAATACCACTTACACAACGCTCTGCTATTGGACTAATAGTTATTCCAGGTAAAGGATTTACTTTTACCCTTACAATTGAGGAGTCTTTACATTCCACTCCTGCAATATTTTCCGTTATCAATAATTTGAAGTCTGTTGTAGAAAGAGGATGGACATCAATGCTTTGACCTAAGCCAACAAAAGTGCTTCCATCATACCATTTATACATTACATTTGCTGTACCACTACCTGTAGTATTAGCATTTAAAGTAGTAGTATCACCATAACATATTGTTGCTCCCATTGCATAAGCATTTAGCTTCGGGCTAACTACTACATCAAAAGTATCAACACCTTTACAACCGATTGTATCAATTACTGTGCATATATAACTTCCGGAATCATTAACAGTTATGTTAGCATTTGGACTTAAAGTAACACCATTAATATTTTTCCAAAATACAGTATCAGCATCACTTTCATCAAAAGTATATGTTGCCAAAACAGATTGAGAACCATAACTACACAATCGAATGTTAGGCCCAGCATCAACTACAGGATGATTATGCATATTAATATTTATCTTATCACTAGCAGTACAACCAATTGTGTCGGATACAGAAAAAGTTATTGCAGTGTCTTTACTTACAATAAAACTTTTGTATTGAAGAGTATCATTTTGTGAAGTACTCCATTGAAAGCTAACAGGACCAGAATTAAAATGATACATAGCAGCAAAGCTAACAGAATCATTATAGCAAACATCCTTGTCATCTATTCGTGTAACAGTAATAAAAGTATCAACTACAATAGTGTCAAAATAAGTTCTTGAACACTGCTTTGCCGTCATAGTCATAGAATAAGGATAAACACCCGGACCATTAAACTTGTAATGCATATAATGCCCCGTTTTCGCAAATCCAGGATTAAAGTTCCCTATCCAAAGATATGTTGGAGCTGAACCAACTATTGGATTAGCAAAAAACCAATAATCACCGCAGTTTGAATCTACCACCGTTATATTAGCTCTCGGCAAAGGTTTTACTAATATCTGATAAGCACGTGTAGAACTACCGTTTACAGGACAAGCGTCATCTTTTACCGTTACCGTAAACACATACGGAATCGGACTGGCATGTTGCTCCCCTGGTGTCCAAGACATTACTCCTGTCGGGTGTTTCACTTGTTTGTTATTGTCTGTCCACGAAGCTCCGGGAATTGCCGCATTCCAACCAATCAGCAAGGTATCATTAGGGTCGTAGTCATTAGTGTTTATCGTAAAAGTTACAGGATTAGTAGCACATACTTCTTTGTAAAAAGGACCACTTAATAGTGGTGCATGATTATTAGGACAGTTGATAACAATTACCTGAATATCTCGCCTAACTCTTCC
>JAYEGS010000144.1:0-3389 GCA_034659215.1 Pseudomonadota bacterium
GGGCTTTTTTTTGTAGTTTGTCATTTTTTTAGACCATCAAAATTCCTCACTCATCGGCAAAGCCTTCTGCTGACCAGCGGACGATTTCTTCGTAAGGCTACCGCTCCCATGCCCGACACTATGGTTCAAGGACTCCCCTCTACTACCAACAACTAAAACATGCAATCCATCCAGCATCTCGACGATATGCTCGATCTGCTGGCCTAAATCGCCGACTGCAGCCGACGACTCTTCGGAATTTGCCGCCAGATCGTGAGTCACAGCCTCCATCTCCGATGCCGAGTTGTTTACCTGTTTGAGACCGCCGGTCTGTTTTACTGAAGCTTCTGCCACCTCGGCAATCAGGGTACGGACTTTACTCGTCACTTCATTGATATGGCTGAATGATTCATCAACTTTGCGAGAGAGTTCGACCCCGGAATCAGAGCGCTCAACCGCCTGACCAATCAATTCAGCTGTATTTTTGGCGGCCTCGGCACTGCGGTGAGCCAACATCCGCACCTCATTGGCAACCACGGAAAAACCGGCTCCAGCCTCTCCGGCCCGGGCCGCTTCAACTGCGGCATTAAGCGAGAGAAGATTGGTTTGAAAAGCAATTTCATCGATAGTTTTGATAATCTTGGCCGTCTCATTTGAGGCTTCGCTGATCTCTTGAACAGCGACAATCATCTCCTTGACCATCGTCGCCCCGCTTTGCACAGCGGTTTCGGTCTCAACTGCCAGTTTTTCAGCTTCTCCGGTGTTAGCTTCATTCAATTCGGTCATATGACCAATCTCCTGTAACAAAGCCGCCGTTTCTTCGAGAGAAGCGGCTTGGCGAGAAGCCCCCTCGGCCAGCGAATCGCTGCCGCTGGCCACCTCCGCCGAAGCAACCGACATCTGATCAGCAGACTGAAAAATATTATCAGTAAATTTCTTGATTCCATTTGTAATGCTTGTGGCCAATCCATACGCCAGGACAACCCCTGCCAGCAAGCCCACGGCTACTAGCCCGAGCAACATGTAGATAAAGCGGTTGACCGAATCACCTATGTCAGCATAACGCGCAAGAACCGCCGCATTAATATCATCAAGATAGATACCGGTTCCGATAACCCAACCCCAAGGTTTGTAGAGCTGGACAAATGAGAGTTTCTCCACCGGCTCTTCACTACCCGGCTTGGGCCAGTAGTAGTCTACATAACCCTCGCCACTCTCTTTACAAACTCGAACAAATTCGGCAAAAAAACATTTTCCTTTAGGATCTTTAAGATTCTTAAGGTTTTTACCGTTAAGTTTTGGTTTTATCGGGTGAGTAATAATCTTGCAATCAAGATCGTTGATCCAGAAATAACCGCTCTTGTCATCACCATAACGAACCTGATCGAGAAGCATCTTGACTTTCAACTGTTCACCCTCGACATACATCTCGCGCCCGGAATCGAGAGTGGCAACCATGGCCATCAAGGCCTGGGTTACGGCCTTCAGTTTTTCTCCCCGCTCCTCAATCATGGTCTGGCGATAATTATTCAGAATCTCGTCACGCATGGTAAAGGTATTATAGACCGACAGGCCGCCGACACAAACAGCCGTCAGACTCCCTAACATAACTGCCAGCAGAATTATTTTAGTTTTGATACCCAATTGAAAACCTCCGTCTAAAAATTATTGATCGGTTTAACAATATATTCTTCTATTTCATAACCATATAACAAATAACCATTTTGTAACCATATAGCATAATATAGTATAAAATATAAATAGGCAGATGTAATAATATTTAGACTATTTCACAATAATTCGACCATCGACAACCACGCCGCTGCCGGCAACAAAAACCAGAGGGTTGATTTCGACTTCGGAGATCGCCGGGTAATCATGCAAGAGCGCCTGCAGACCGGCCATCACTTTATAGAGTTGAGCAAGATCAATTCCGGCCCGGCCCCGGGCTCCACGCAAGATCCGGGCTCCGCGCAATCGGTCGACCAAGGTCGCAATCGCTTCACAGGATAGAGGGCCCGGGACAATCTGAACATCCTGCAAAATCTCGGCATAGATCCCGCCCAGACCCAATAAAAAGATATCACCAAACGAGGGATCCCGCCGCGCCCCGACAATCATTTCCAGGCTGATATCGACTTCTTTTTGCACTAAAACACCACAAAATCCTGCATCACTAGAAAAACGTTCAAAGAGTAAAGAGCCGACATCCTCCAGAGCCCGGCGATTGTTGATACCGGTCAAAACCCCGCCGACATCACTTTTGTGACTCAAACCGGCGACCACCGCCTTCAAAACCAAGGGAAAGCCCAGTTCTTCGCCCTCCTCCAAAAGTTCATGGGGATGACGAACCAAAACAAACGGAGCTACCGGCAGACCATATTCCTGTAAAACCGTCAGGGCCTGATCGGCAAAAAGAGTTTTGTCACGCCGGGCCGCATCCTGCAGCCACTCATCAAAAAGAGGGTTTACCGGTGCTTGGACAACCGTCGGTAGAGGGGTTGAGGGAGTCGCTGCCGCAGCCAGATAACGAACTCGCTCGCGTGATAGCGAAAGGGCTTCAAGTGCGATTAGCGGTTCACTGAAAATCGGGATGGAAACATCTTCCATCACTTGTGAGATAGCACCGACACTGGAAAAAAGCACCAGAGTAACCGGCTTATTATAACGGGCCGACAAATCCTCTACTTGATGAGCCAGACGTTTCGTGGCGGTCAATTCACTCTCCGCCTGAAAAACATGGTTTAAGACGACCCCGTCAACATCATCACGTTCTAAAGCCATCTCGAGAATGGTTACATAGAAGTCGATATCGAAAATATCGCCAAGATCAAGCGGATTAGTCAGCTTAATGACCGCCGCCCGAAACTGACGAGAAATTTTAGCAATAAAATCATCACTTAGGCCCGGCAGTTTAAAATTTAAGGCTGCGGCCGCATCGGCGGCAACCACGGCATGCCCCCCGGAACGTGAAATCACCATCAGGTTATCACCGCGCATCGCCGGCAACAAGAAAGCTTTGGCACAATTGATAAACTGCTGAAATGAAGCAACCCGAAAAACCCCGGCCTTGCAGCAGGCCGCATCGACAACCTCATCATCAACCGCGAGGGCGGCGGTATGCGATTGGGCAATCACCTGGCTCTGCGGCGAAGTATTTGACTTATGCAGGATAACCGGTTTTTCGCAATTTTGCAGGGCCGCCATAAACTCTCGCCCTTTGTCCATACTCTCAAGGTAAAGACCAATCACTTTGGTCTCGTCATCAGTAGCCAAAAATCTGAGATAGTCGACCTCATCAATACTGGTTTTATTCCCCATACTGATAACTTTGGCCACCCCAAGATTCTCCCGCCGCCCAAGTCCGATATAGGTCAAGGCGAGGCCCCCGCTTTGCGAGATCACCGATA
>JAYEGS010000145.1:0-15750 GCA_034659215.1 Pseudomonadota bacterium
TGAATAAGACTGAAGGCAAAGCGGGCCAAAGCGAGTATCATCAGCAGAAAACCCGCCCGCAAAGCTCCTGCCAGACGGGGCTGAACTGTTTGAGTCTCGGCGTCAGGTCGGGAAATTTGTCGGGATAGCGGTAATTCTTGGGAATGTGACGGTACGATATAACGATCTACGGCCATTTTTGTGACCCAGGGCACAGCCAGATCTAAACCGGCCAGGATAAGCATCAGCAAAACCGAGAGGAGCAAGGGTATTAGTTGGGCTTTGAGCAGAGGCAGAAACCTTTGCAAAATATGCAAATCCCTCTGTTCCCGCAGTTCTTTTTCTTGAATCGTACGCTTTATAGACATTGGTTTTTATCCGGAGATTACCGCTTGCATGGCTTCGGCACCAGCATAGTAGGGGTTGTGGTTAAGTAGGTCAGCATGACTTCCCTGGGCGATAAGTACTCCATCTTTTAAGACAAAAATACATTCGGCATTACGAAAGACAGAAAAACGGTGGGAAGTAACAATAACTGTCCGCTCCGTTGCCAATTGCTCGATCACGGTAGTCAAAGCGGCTGCAGTTTCCATGTCTACCTGGCTGATGGGGTCATCCAGAATCATAATCGGTGCATTTTTGAGAAAGGCACGGGCAAGGGCAACCCTCTGTTTCTGACCCCCGGAAAGCATGACCCCTTTTTCCCCGATAACCGTTTCCACACCCTGAGGCAAAGTCGCAACTGTTGTTGCCAGCTGAGCCTGTTCCAGAACTCTTTCGATATCGGCGCTTTGCGCTTGAGGGTAGCCGAATTTAAGATTTTCCAGAAGGGTTCCGGAGAACAGAAAAGGCTCCTGCGGAACCACGGCAATTGCCTTACGTAGAGTCCGACATTCAAGTTTGCGTAAATTGGCACCATCCAGACATATCTGCCCCTGGTCAACATCATAGAGTCGGGTCAACAGATTAACCAAGGTGGTTTTACCGCTGCCGGGCGGTCCGGCAATCCCGATCAGAGAGCCGGATCTGATTTCAAGGTCAAGCTCTCGCAGTACCGGGGCGGCATTGTCGCCATAGCTGAAAGCTACACTCTTAAGAGAAAAATTACCGGCAAATTTTGTTGGACGTAGAGCGGCGGGCTCATCCCGAACTGACGGTACGGTCTCCAGCAGGACTCTTAAACGTTCCAGGGAGGCGCCGCCCCGCTGCATAAGATTAATGACCCAGCCGATTGCCATCACCGGCCAGGTCATCAAGGCGAGATAGCTGATGAAAGCAACAAAATCTCCCGGTGAAATAGCCCCGATGATTACCTGGCGTCCCCCATAACCGAGAACCACTGCCTGACTGATGCTGGTCAGCAGGATGGTCAAAGGGAAAAACACACCTCTGATTTTCACCAGATCCATGTTGGCTTGAATATAGGATTGGGATTCGGCCGCAATCGCCCGATATTCGATCTCCTGGCGGTTAAAAGTTTTGATGACCCGGATGCCGGCAAAACGTTCACGGGAAAATTCCATTAAACGGGAAAAGGTTTCCTGGCTGTGGCGATATGCCAAAAACAGCCGGTGAGAGAGTATTTTTGTGAAAACCGCGATCAGGGGCATGGGTATCAATGCAGCCAGTGCCAGTTTCGAACTGATATTCATCATCAGAACAACCGCGATTGTTCCCAATACCAGTGTATCAGTCAAACCCACCAGACCCATTCCCAGAGCCATCCTGATATTTTTGAGGTCATTGGTCGCATGAGCCATGATTTCTCCGGCTGTGGTTTTATCGAAGAAAGAAGCCGAAAGACTCTGTACATGAGTAAACAGCTCTTCACGCAGGCCCTCTTCCACTCGTCTCGCTGTTCCCATGATACAAAAACGCCAAAAAAACCGAAATAGACCTAAAATAATTGCCGCCAGCAGCAGGTAGCCGCAGTAAGTCTGCAAACGGTCACCGGAGCCATAAGCGATATCGTCTACAGCCCATTTAATAATCCGTGGTACTGTCAGCTGAACCCCATCAGCGAGCAGCAGGGCCGGTAAACCCAGCATCAGATAGAGGCGACGCTCCCAGAGATAGGTTTTTATGAGTTTTAAATTAGCCAAAGAATAAATCTCCTGATAAAAGCACTTATTTGCGCCCAACGGAAGTGCCCTTGGGGTGCGGGTCGATAAAGCCCGTTTGGGTTGCGGGAATAATCCCGCGTTCACCTGCCATCAGCCGGTACAGGTTTACCCAATTTTTAAAGATTAACGGTAGGTTTGCAGACTGAGAAAAAAATCCTATTCTCGGACACGCTCCTAGTTTAAGGGTAACTTATTTGTCAACAGAATACAACTAAACTCTGGCCGGCTCTTCGATGGATTTCTGCTTATAAATTCAAACGGGCCCCTAAAAATTTTTCACCAGCCAAAAATATCACGAGAATCCTTGATTAGACCGTTGAGGCTTTTTTTTTATATTATTATCTGCTATAAAATTGTATGGTAATCAATTTGACGAGGTAAGAGATTTTTTATGAATGCCTATCGTACACTTAGTTCGAATTTTTCCTGGGCCGTGGATAGACTGGACTGGCCTGTCACCAGTGAGGTTGGTTCCGGGTTGTCCGGGGTTATCGCCACCGCTACCCGTGTCAGTTGGCTGGACCCTTCAAGTGGAAGCCTGGAATATCGGGGAGTGCCTATTGAACGACTTGCCGGGCTGCACTCTTTTGAAGAGATCGCGCACCTGTTGATAACCGGTCGGCAGGCGCAGGACGATCGGCCGGCTTATGGCCTGTTTCTTGATCAGTTGCGCAGCAGTCGCAAATTGCCGGAGGATGTCATATCCCTGGTCAAATCTCTTGATTCGGGTACCCATCCGACCCGGATTCTGCGGGCCGGCGTTTCTGCTCTTGGTTGTCATGAAATGACCCAGGAAGATGAACTTTCGGGAGAACGACATTGGCGGGAGTTGCGGATTATTGCCCAGGTCGCCGCATTGGTCGCGCAAATTGCCCGGCATCGGGCCGGTTTGCCTGCGTTTAAATTTAGTGCGGAGAATGATCTTGCTTTTGAATTGCTACGCGCCATCCAGGATCGTGAGCCGGATCCCAAAGATGTCTCCGCCCTGAATTTGTTGTGGGTTCTGTTTGCAGATCACGGTCTGGATGCCCCTACTTTTACCTCAATGGTCGTGGCGAGCACTCTAGCGGATCCTTATTACAACGTGGTTGCCGGTCTGTCAGCGTTGCACGGCCACAAACTCGGCGGGGCGGGCGAGAATGTGCTGAAACAGATGTTGGCACTAAAATCCCCGGAAGATGCTCGTCTTTGGGTTGCCACAACCATTGCCAATGGGGGGCGGATCGCCGGGTTTGGTCATCGCCTTTATCACATGCCCGATCCCAGAGTGGTTCTCCTGCGAAAGGAGGTTGCCGTGCAGGCCCGGCGTAAAGGGGTTGCCGAGCTTTTCGATATTGCCCGGGCAGTTGAAGATGAATGCTTGCGCCAGCTTGCTCCCCGCGGGATCCATGTTAATATCAATTTCTATGCCGCCCTGTTGTTTCATCTGCTCGGGGTCGATGGGTCGCTGTTGCCTTGTTTTTACATGGTCGGTCGGATGGCCGGGTTGATGGCTCGGGTGCGTGAAGCCCTGGAAAATCCGCGTTTGTATCGACCTTTGGATCGTTATGTCGGCCATCCGGAACGTCGTTTCGACGGGGAGGTGGCAAAATGAGACTCTACTCATCCGACTACCGGATTCAGCCCTATAAACGGGGGCTGGAAAACCTTGTCGTCAATGACACCCGGGTTAGTTTTATCGACGGAATTAACAGCAAACTTCTCTACCGCGGTTATCCGTTGGAGGATTTGGCTGATAACCTGACCTTTGAAGATGTTGCCTGGTTGATTTTGCACGGGGAGATTCCGACTCCCACTCAATCTCTGCAGTGGGCAAAAGAGTTGCGTGAATGGCGCCATCCGCCTCAAGAAGCTTACGATGTTCTGAAATATATTCCGGCTAATGCACATCCCCTGGCACAGTACCGAACCATGATTACCATAGCTGCCTGTCATATCCCGGAAGCCGAACGGTATGATCTTGAGGCTCAGTGGCGGCGACCGGGACGTATCTTAAGTTGGTCGGCCTGTCTGGCTGCCGCTGCCATCAGGCATCTGGATGGGGAAAAGCCGCTTCCTCCGCGTGACGATTTGGGTTATTCCGCCAATTTTCTCTGGCAGGCGTTGGGGCGGGAAGCATCACCTGAAGAGGTCAAGGCTTTTGATGTCAGCCTGATTGTCCAGGCTGAACACGGCTTGCACGCTGCCGCTTTTGCAGCGTTAATCGTAATCAGTACGGGAGCCGATCTTGGCTCGGCCGTGTTGGCCGGTATGGGGGCTTTGTCCGGGATTCGGCATGGTGGCGCCAACCAGACTGCGTATGAAGACCTCTTAGCCCTGGCTTCCGTCGATCAGGCTCGGGTCTGGGTCGAAAATAAGCTGGCCGAGAAGTACCGGTTTCCCGGCTACGGCCATCGCGTCTACAAGTGTCCTGATCCCCGCGTCCGCGTGCTTGAGCCCTACGCCAAAGCTATGCTGGAAAAGTGCGGTATGCAGGAGCGCTGGGAGATTTATGCCACCGTTCGCCATGAAGTCGAAGCTCGGCTCGGAGTTAAAGGACTCTACGCAAACGTTGACAGTATTACCGGGCTGGTCTATGCTCCGATAGGGTTGCCGGTGACCGCTTTTCCGATTCCGTTCTGCCTGGCTATCGAAACCGGGTGGATGGCTCATTGCCTTGAATATCTGCCCCGCGGGGCGATGATCGAACCCGGCGCCGTCTATGTGACGGAAGAGTAACAGAGGCGCACGAAGGTTCTCTATAGTAAATTGTCGTAGTTTAGTGCGGAATATAATTTAGACTTTGTTGATTGGTAACTATTCAGCGTAATGTACTTTTCAAACTATCTCGATACGGGGACATTGCTCCAGGCGGCGGCGCAAGCCTTTATGCCGATCTGAGCTGTGTCCCCCTCGAAGCCGGGCGAAGCCAATGTTCGCACCATTTGTAGTGGCTTTAAGGTGATTTGACGTTCAGTGAACCTCTTATCTTAGGTGATATTGCATGTCTATCTTGCTTGTAGAATTGCCAGAAACTGTTCACCGGCTATTTTTAATGAGGCGTTATTGTTAATGATGGTAAAGAGTTCATTCTGATCTTCAAATTTAATCTTATCTTCTGCCCACTGCATCCTTTTCTCTATATTTTCTGGTGAGTCTCGTTGACGCGTCAGCAGACGTTTGTGCAAAATCTCTCGGTCAGCCTGAACCAAAACTGCATGTAGTTCTGGGTAATTCTTTCGCGCTTTTAGATAGTATTGGCGTGAGCCGTTAATGATTACTCGTTTCCCCTCTTTCAACCAAATATCAATCTCTTTACTGATGCCGTATTGGAAGCCGTGACGATTCCAGTGCATTGCGAAATAATCCTTTTTCAGCAGTTGGTCAAATTCCACCGGCTCGATGGCGTGGTGATTTCCATCACTTTCAGAGTCGGTCGGGCGAGTAATGTAACGTTTAGCAAATTTGATCGATTTCAGTTTGGTGAGATGTTCTCGGGCATATCGAATCAGGCTGTCCTTGCCGGCTCCCGAAGCTCCCATCAAGTAGAATAATTGTCCTGGTTCGGGCATGATTTAATGATTCCGAGATTATTATAGATTATTTAAAGATATTATTGCCTAATTTATAACTGTAATAGGTATAAATGTCAACAGGTCTGAAACTCTTTTTCTAATCATAGTGATGTTGGTAGTGGCTGGAATTGGATTTTAATTAATTGAAAAGGTGACTCGAAGTTGAAATTGTGATATTCAGCTCATCCTTTAGGTATGTAGCAATTAATCAGCTAAAGCCGTTCAGGCATGAATAGGCAATAATTTTGTTTTCGGTTGATCCGGAGCAGGAGAGTTTTTTATGGTTTCTTCGCCCCACTCATTTGATTTTCCTCCCTATCGCCCACCTTCAGAGGCCAATAGTATGTTGCTTCGGGTGACCCATGGTTGTCCCTGGAACAAGTGCGCTTTCTGTTCGATGTATCGAAAGTATCCGTTTGCCCGAAAAACGATGGCTGAGATCAAAGCTGATATTGATCTTATGCCTGCGGTCTACGGAACCCGTGCTAACCATGTTTTTCTTGGTGATTCTAATAGCTTGCTCTTGTCAGCGGAAGCTCTGGTTGAAATTCTTAAACATCTTTACAGTGTTTTTCCCGGACTTAAACGAGTGACCTCGTATGCTCGGGCTAAAACCGTGATGAAAAAATCACTGGATGATCTTAAGGCGATTCGCGAGGCCGGTTTGACCAGGTTGCATATTGGTCTTGAGAGCGGGTCGGATGCGGTCTTAAAAATGATCCGCAAGGGGGCAACGGCTGATGAAATAATTAGTGGTGGTCTCAAATCCAAGGAGGCGGGTTTCGATTGTTCTATTTATGTTTTGCTCGGGATTGGCGGCATGGAGCAGACTATGGATCATCGTCAGGGAACAATTCGCGTACTTAACGCAATTGATCCGCATTTTATCAGGGTCAGGACTCTGACTCCGATCCCGAAATCGGATATCGCTAAATGGATAGCCGAGGGCAGCTTTACGCAAGTCTCTCCTCTGGTCAGCATTGAAGAGGAGCGTGATATTGTTGCCGGGTTGGAGGTGACTTCTCGTTTCTTAAATGACCACTCCTCTAATATTGTACCGTTGGATGGGAAACTGCCCGAAGATAAGGAGCGCATGCTCCAGGCTTTGAATCAGGGAATTATTTATTGTCAAAAAAATGAAGTTGGTTATGCCGACTATCGTTATTTATAAGAAAGAGGTAATGTTATGAGGGTTGATGGACGTAATCCGGATCAGTTACGCGAAATTGAGATCATTCCCGGTTTTCTCGATCATCCGGCCGGTTCGGTGTTGATTTCCTGTGGACAGACAAAGGTTTTATGTTCGGCCAGTGTTGATGATGGGGTGCCTAAATTTCGCCGTGATTCGGGTGGCGGCTGGTTGACCGCCGAATATGCGATGTTGCCGGCCAGTACCCACGAGCGTTCCGGTCGTGAGATTAATCGCGGGCGTCAGGGTGGCCGAACCCTTGAAATCCAGCGGCTTATCGGTCGTAGTTTACGTGCGGTCACCAATCTTGATGTTTTGGGTGAGCGCACAATTATTCTCGATTGTGATGTTATTCAGGCCGATGGCGGAACCCGCACCGCATCTGTGAGCGGCGCCTTTGTTGCTCTTGGATTGGCATTATTAAAGATCAAACCGGAGATGGGCGAGAACTGGAAACCGCTTCGCAGTCGCCTGGCCGCAGTCAGTGTCGGGATAGTTAAGGGTGAAGCTCTGCTGGATTTGAACTATCCGGAAGACTCTACGGCCGATGTTGATATGAATGTTATTATGACCGATAAAGATGAGTTGGTTGAGATTCAGGGTACGGCGGAAGAGCACCCTTTCAGCCGTCAGAAAATGTCGCTTATGCTGGATTTGGCCGAAAAAGGCATTGCCGAGATTATTACACAATCCGACAAAGAGATTTTTCAAGGCCGTCTTGATACTTTTATTTTATAGAGTTTGTCCAAAATAGGGCGGGCTATGAAGGCCATAAAATCGGTTGTGAAACCGATTTTATGGCCTTTTTTATTTTCCTATACATCATGCCTCTTTTACCTTTTATTCTATTGCTTGCCAGCCGCCGCCGAGGGCTTTATAGAGGCGTACGAGATTGGTGGTTACCGCACCTTCACTCAAGGTCAGCTGATCTTGTAAAAGCAGGAGTGAGCGTTGGGCGTCGAGAACATTGTTAAAATCGACGAGGCCGACCTGGTATTGATCTTGGGCGAGTTGATCGGCTTTTAAGGCCGCCTTTGTGGCTGCGAGCAGGGATTGATAGCGGCGCTGCTGGTTGGCGTAAGCCACGAGGACGTTTTCGATCTCCTCCTGGGCCTTAAGGACGGTCAGTTCGTATTCAGTCAAAGCCTGCTCCTGGAGGGCGGAGTGGATTTCGATATTTTGGCGGATGGCGTTGCCGTGAAATATCTTCCACGAAACAGACGGGCCGAAATCCCAGATTCGGTTAGCGGCGGTGAAAAAGTTTCCGGTCGAAAGCGATTCGAGCCCGATACTGCCATTTAGTTTAAATCGCGGATAAAGGTCGGCCGTCGCCACCCCGACGCGGGCGGTTTGGGCGGCCAGTTGACGTTCGGCCCGGCGGATGTCGGGCCGTTGGCGTAAAGCTTCGGCCGGAACCCCGATAGCTAGTTGCAGCGGCGGCGCCGGAATCGGTTTTCTCGCGGCTAGTTCGGCATGGACGGCACCGGGTGCCTGGCCGAGCAATACCGCCAGGCGGTTTTTGGCGGCTTCCAGCCGGGTTTGAATAACCGGGATTTGGGATCGGGTTCGTTCCAGGTTATAGAGAGATTGTTGTACGGCCAGTTCATCAATGATGCCGGCCTGAAAGCGTGAGTCGTTTAAGTCGTAGGTCTCTTGCTGAGCTTTAAGGTTTGCCTCAATTACGGTCAAGCCGTTCTGGTAGGTGCGTACATCAATATAGTTTAAAGCCACTTCCGCCAGCAAACTTACAAGTACGTCATGGAGATCTTCCTGCGCGGCTTCAACTTCCGCCGTGTCGGCCTCTACCGCACGCCGGATGCCGCCAAAAACATCGAGTTCCCAACCGGAATCAAACTCAACCGTGTAAAGTTCATCTTCTCTTCCTTTGCGATCGCGATGTTTGTCGGCGGAGGCGCCGCCATCCAGAGTCGGGAAAAAATAGGAGCGGCTGATTCCCCGGCGGGCTCGGGCTTCGCGGATTCGGGCTCGGGCTGTCTGCAAGTCGAGGTTGCCGCTGACGGCTCGTTCAGTCAAGCTGGAGAGTTCCGGATCATCGAGAACTTTCCACCAGCAAGCCATAGTTCCGGGTTCCGGGAGCCCGGCGTTGAGGCCGCCTTTTAGTTCTGTTGACCATTTTTCCGGAGTTTTAGGTTTTACCGGGATATAGTCCGGCCCGACGGCGGCACAGCCGCTTAAGGCTAAAACCGCGACGATTGCAAGCAGGATGATTGCGGAGTGACTTATCAATATTTGGCAAGTATACTTGCAAGCTTGTTGACTGAAAAATTTTGCACTCATATTTATCTCTTTTGGGGGTTACTTCGCCGCGTGCGCCAGGCGTGACCTTTTTCGCGGCCGGACTGAAACATATAATAGAGCGCCGGAACCAGAAAAATACCGATCATGGTTGCGGCCAGCATTCCGGCAAAAACGGTGGTACCAATCGCCCGGCGGCTGCCGGCTCCGGCGCCGCTGGCGATCACCATCGGCGCGATCCCCAGAATAAATGTAAAGGCGGTCATCAAGACCGGTCGGAAACGGACTTTGGCCCCGGCAATCGCGGCACCAGCCACTGAGGCTCCCTGCTCACGCACTGTTTTGGAGAACTCAACGATGAGAATCGCACTTTTACTGGCTAAACCGACCAGCAACACCAGGCCGATTTGCGCATAAATGCTTAAACTGAGTCCAGCCAGCCATAAACCGGTCAAGCCGCCGAGAGTGGCCACCGGAACCGAAATAACGATAGCCAGAGGAATATTCCAACTTTCATACTGAGCCACGAGAAAGAGATAAGCAAAAAGTAGAGCCAAAGTAAATATTATGGGGATCTGGCCGCTGCTTTTTTGTTCCTGAAAAGACATTCCCGACCACTCAAAAGTGTAGCCTTGAGGCAGGGTTTCAGCAGCTATTCGGGCCATCGTTGCCATCGCCTCGCCGGAGCTGAATCCCGGTGCCGCGCCCCCGTTAATTTTAATGCTGCTGTATTGGTTATAACGATCTGTATTCTGCGGGCCCAGGGTTGTACTAACCGTAACCAGGCTCTGCATCGGTACCATTTTGCCGGTTTGGCTGCGGACGTAGAGTCGGTTGATATCCATAATTGTGTCGCGGTGGTGGGTGTCGGCCTGCACTGTGACTTGAAAGACGCGTCCGAGCAGGTTGAAGTCGTTGGCATATTTCGAGCCGAGTTGGGCCTGCAGGGTGGCGAAGATACTGCTGACCGGGACGTTGAGAGTTTCGGCCCGGGTGCGGTTAACGGCGATGGAAATTTGGGGAGTGTTGGCTGTGTAGGTACTGAAAACTCTTTGCAGGGAAGGTTCCTGATTTGCGGCGATAACCAGAGCCTTAGCTGCGGCAGCCAACTCTTGCGGACTTTGATCTTCTAAACCCTGCATCTGAAAATTAAATCCGCCGGTGCGGCCCAGGCCGCGAATTGGTGGAGGTGAAAACGCGAACATGTTGGCTGTCGAGATGGCCGAGAGTTTACCCTGCACCTTTCTCAGGATGGCACTTAGTTGCAGCTCTTTGGTGGTGCGCTCACTCCAGGGGTCAACAATGACGACCCCTAAACCGACATTTTCGGCGGCACCGCTGAGCAGACTGTAGCCGCTGACCAGCAGAACGTCATGAATTCCTTTAATACTTTTGAGTTCCCTGGTGACCTGCTCTAAAACCTTGGCGGTGCGTGAGAGGGACGAGGCCTCCGGGAGCTGGATGTTAAGATAAAAAGAGCCGATATCCTCTTTTGGTAAGAAGCTGACCGGGCGGTTGGTAAAGAGGTAATAGGAGGCTCCGAAAATGCCGATAAAAATCATCAAAACCACGATCTTGCGTCGGAGCAGCCAAGTGGTACCGGCCACATATCGGTCACGAGAAAAATCAAGTGTTCGATTAAACCAGGCTAAAGGGCCCCGATTTATGACTTTAGGGGGTTTTAGCAAGACCGCACAGAGGGCCGGGCTCAGGGTCAGGGCATTAATGGTTGAGATGACGACGGCGGTACAGATGGTCACGGCAAACTGTTTGTAGAGTTCTCCGGTGATGCCGGGCAGAAAACCAACCGGGACAAAGACGGCGAGTAAAACCAGTGTCGTAGAGATAATCGGTGCCGTAACCTGCTGCATCGCTTTAATGGTTGCGGCTTTGGGGGCAAGGTTCTCTTCATCCATAAGTCGGTAAACATTTTCGACGACAACAATGGCATCATCAACCACCACCCCGATTGACATGATCAGGGCAAACAGAGAGATAGTGTTGGCGTTATAACCTAAAGCCAGCAAGACGGCAAAGGTGCCCACCAATGAAACCGGAATGGTTACGGTCGGAACCAGCGTGGCGCGCCAATCCTGAAGAAAGATATAATTTACAAAAAGAACCAGGAGAAAGGTTATCAACAGGGTTTGCACGATTTCACGAATAGTAGCCGAAACATACTTGGTGGTGTCGTAAATCATCCGGTATTGAACATCGGCGGGTTGCCGCTGGGCCAGGTGTTTTAAAATATCTCGGACTTCGTCCATGGTCTCTAAAGAGTTAGCATTGGCGGCGCGGTAGATCGCCAAGGTTACGGCCGGGGCTCCATTTAGGGTCGATTGGGCGCGGTAGGTTTTGGCCCCGAGTTCGACTCGGGCAATATCACGGATGCGAACCAGGCCACCGGAAGTATTGGCAGTGATGATGATATTTTCAAATTCTTGCTGAGTTTTCAGACGTCCCTGGGCTCGCAGGGTGTATTGGAATTGCTGGTTGTTGTCGGTCGGCATGGTGCCGATAGTGCCTACGGCCGCCTGGATATTTTGTTGGCGAATACTTTTAATGACATCGTCTGCAGTCAGTCCCAGGGCGGTCAAACGATTCGGATCGAGCCAGATGCGCATGCTGTATTCAAGCTCGCCGAAGATATAGACATCACTGATGCCTTTGAGCCGAACCAGGGCATCTTTGATTACCTGGCTGACATAGTTACTTAAAAAAAGTTTATCCCTGGTGCCCTCGGGCGAGTAAAAGCTGATCGCCGCCAGCATGTCCGGCGAACGTTTGCGGACGGTTACCCCTTGTTCGATAACCTCTTTAGGTAATTTAGCGATCGCCATCTGCACCCGGTTTTGCGTATTGACCTGGTCGATGTCGGGGTCGGTGCCGACCGCGAAAGTTACAGTCAGGCTGTAACTGCCGTTATTGGAGCAGGTGGAGGACATATAGAGCATGTTGTCGGCGCCGTTGACCGCATTTTCAATCGGCGCGGCCACACTGGCGGCCAGAACCTCGGCGTTGGCACCGGGATAGAAGGTGCTCACCCGAACATTCGGTGGGGTGATTCTTGGGTATTGGGCGACGGGAATATTGAGCATGGCGATGAGCCCGGCCAGGGTAATGATGACTGAAATCACCACCGCCAGCCGCGGTCGTTCAATGAAAATCCGAGAAAACATAGATGGGTTACCTAATTTTGGGGTTCGTCCTGCGTCGTTTTCACGGTTTGTCCGGGTTTAACTTTTTGTAAGCCCTGAGTAATAACCAGCTCTCCGACCTTGAGTCCGGAGGTGACGGCCCAGCGATTGCCACTGACCAGCGATCCGGTAGTTATCCGTTGCTTAACTACCTGATTCTGCTGATCAACCACCAGCACATAACGTCCCTCGCGATCTTGTAAAACTGCGGCTTGCGGGATTACCGGCAGTTTTTCACCCTGACTTTGACGGATCATAACAGTGACGTATTGTCCCGGCAGCAGGAGGCCGTTGGCATTGTCAAACACGGCCCGGACGGCGATAGTGCCGGTTTCCCGGTCGACGACGTTATCGATAAAATCGATTTGACCGCTGTCTTCCAGAACTTTGTCGTTGAGCAGTTTAATCTGGGGGACCAGAGAGCGAATTTTTTTATTGTCGGATGCGTCTTTGAGGATGGCCTGGATGGCGGTCAGATCATTTTCACTTATCGAGTAAAGCACTCGGATCGGATTGAGCTGGACGATTCGGGCCAAGGGGCCGGAATTGGGTTCACAGAGATTACCTCGGGTGAGTGCCGTGCGGCCAATCCGGCCGCTGATTGGAGCCCGTATTTTAGTGTATTCCAAATCGAGTTCGGAGAGTTTGAGTGCGGCCTGAGCCTCCAGTAGCCGGGCCTTGGCCTGGAGCTCTTCGGCCACTGCCGTATCCAGGTCTGAGGCGGATATTCCGCCGGAACGGACGTTGCGAACTCTTTTTAGATATTGACTGGTTTTAGTCAGCGTCGCCTGGGCCTGAGCGACTCCGGCCTGATCTGCCGCGACCCGGGCCTGGTAGGGCGCTTGTTCAATAACGTAAAGCAGATCACCGATCTCGACGTTGCTGCCCTCTTTAAAATTAACCTGTTCTAAAAACCCTTTAACCCGGGCCTGAAGCACCACGCTTTGAATCGCCTCAACATGGCCCACATATTCAGCCGGCGGGTTGATCTCTTGTTCAATAATCGCTGTTACCTTGACCAGCGGCGGCGGCCCTTTTTTCGAGCCCCGAGAGGCGGCGCCCGCAACCTGCGAAAAGGTTAACAGCAAAATAAAAACCAAGGGCCCCAACCAACCAGCACCACGGAGAGTTGTTGTGGCGATCAAAAAAGTGCTTCTCATGTTTGTCCCTCAACAATAACCATCATTTGAATTATGTCAGCGATAAGAAATGTAATTCAAAGGGTTTGCCTTGTCAACGCTTTTATTCCGCTTTTGTTCCGGGGACACCTTACTTATCTCACACTCTTTTTTACTTAAAAATGAGGTCAAATTGTGCTACATGGTTGACCTGTTTAATCATCCACGGAGGGTGGATGGTGTGGACGGAAAATCGATTATGAAAAAAGGGGCTGACAATCATGTTTGACGTTGTTTTGGTGCAGCCTCCGATAGAGGATTTTTTCTTGACCGCCAAACGCACCATTCCCTATGGTCTGGCCTGTATTGGTGCAACTCTCGAAGAACAAGGCTTTGCGGTTAAGATTATCGATGGCCTGGCGACCAACAAGAGTAAACTTCTTCTCTGGCCGGAGGAGATGGCATATCTTAAGCCGCATTTCGGTAGGCCGGATACCTCGCCATTTGCTCTGTTTCACAACTACAAACATTTTGGTTACAGTTTTGCCCATCTGGGAAAACTGGTTCATCAGTCCGGGGCTTTTCTGGTCGGTATCTCGGCTCTTTTTACCCCTTATCACGAAAGTGCTCTGCAACTTGCGGTTGCCATCAAAAAGCAACATCCCGATTGCCGCATTGTCGTTGGCGGTCACCATGCCACGGCCCTGCCGGAAACGGTAATGGCCTGTTCCGCCGTCGATTATGTTATCCGTGGAGAGGGGGAGGTGCCCCTGCCGCAGTTGGCTAAGGCAATAAAAAACGGGCAGGCTGGTGATTTGGCGCGGTTAAGCAAAATTCCGGGGCTGGTTTTGCGTCGCCAAGACGGTACTCTGCAAATTGGCGAGCCCGCCGTCATAAATAATCCGGATGCCTCGCCGCTGCCGGCAACCCACCTCCTGAAACACTCATTTTACCGGCGCAAACAGCAGGGGAGTGCGGTTATTATGGCGAGTCGGGGTTGTCCTTTACGCTGTAGTTACTGTGCCGTCAGTGCCGATAGTGGATTGCCTTATCGAAAAAGAGGGGTTAAGTCGGTTCTGCGCGAAATTGAGCGGGCGGTTTTAGATGAGAATGTCGGTTTTATCGATTTTGAAGATGAGAACCTGACTATTGACCGGGCCTGGTTTATGGAGCTGATCGCCGGGATTTCAGCTTTACGAAAAAACCATAATTTCGAGTTGCGAGCCATGAACGGGCTCTATCCACCGGCTCTTGACGAAGTTATGATTGTCGCGATGCGTGACGCCGGGTTTCGCACCCTTAACATGGCGGTCGGCAGTTTTGATGGTCAACAACTTAAACAATTTCGTCGTCCGGATGTTGGTCGGGCTCATGATCAGGCCCTGAAACTTTGTCAAAAGCACGGCCTTGAGGCAGTCTCCTATATTATCGCCGGTGCGCCCGGACAATATGCGGAAACGACGCTTAACGATCTTTTGCGCCTGGCCCGGCAAAACAGTATTATCGGCTTGTCGGTTTTCTATCCGGCTCCCGGCAGCCTCGATTATCAACGATCCTCCGATCTTGGTATCCTGCCGCCGCACCTCTCTCTGATGCGCTCCAGCACTCTCCCCTTAAACCATACGACGAGTCGTTTAGAAACCGTAACCCTGCTGCGTTTGAGTCGGATAATCAATTTTATTAAATTATTGCAAAAAGACAAAATCGCCCTGCCCGCAGCCCGGCCTTTTTGTGATTTTGATCTGTCAGCTGATCAAGAACCTACAGAACGTACCGAGAGAGGAGTTTTACTGCTCAGTTGGTTTTTTAACGATGGCATAATTCGCGGAATCACGCCCGATGGCGAGGTCTACGAACATCCAACCGCATTGGATCTGACGCGAAAATTTACCCATGAATTTTTGGATAGAAAAAATGTATAGTTGACACTTATTCATGACTGTGGTTAATAATCCGTCAACGACAATAAACAACCATTTAACAATAATAACAAATAAAAACTACGAAGGAGAACTCCATGGGCGGTATGTTTGGCTTGGTTTCAAAGGAAGATTGTGTTGCCGAGCTGTTTTACGGGACTGATTATCATTCTCATTTAGGCACTAAACGTGGCGGCATGGGGGTTTGCAACTCGCATGGAATTCAACGCTCCATCCACAATCTTGAAAACAACTACTTTCGCACCAAGTTCGAATCTGAACTGAGCTCTTTTGAAGGTAAGAAGGGGATTGGGGTGATCAGTGATACTGACCCGCAACCGTTGATTATCGGCTCCCATATGGGCAACTTCGGCATAGTTATGGTTGGCAAGATCAATAACCTGGAAGAGCTGGT
>JAYEGS010000146.1:0-15726 GCA_034659215.1 Pseudomonadota bacterium
AACCGGCGCTGATCAAGGTTCCGGCCCAATCTCCGACATATTCGAATTTAGCCCCGAAACGTTCAGCCTCAACATATTTGTCGGCGCCGCCGTCGAGCCATTTTTTATCTTCTGAAGAGTAGTAGGGTTTTAATGAAAACGAATGGTTGTCGTTAAGGCGATAGTTTAAAATCGTGGTTACATCGTGATTTTTGCATTTGCTGTGATGGTATTTATAGTAATCTTTATCGGCGGGAGTACCGGTCAGCTCCTCCAGATAGTCATCTTTGTGGTGGTGAGAAATATGGCGGGCCTGATCGTAATTGAGTCCTTTATAGAGATCCTGCTCGACATCGTTGTAGTTGTAGAAAAGTTCAGCCTCAAGGTTGTCACTGATCTTTTGGCTGACGCCCAACGTGATATGGTCGCGGCCGCCGACCTCCCCTGCACCTTTCCATTTGTCAGCTTTGGTGTAGGAACCGGAAAGAAAGAGTTTAGTTTGACTGGGCAGGGTGCCGGAATCGAGACGAAAAAAACTGCGAGTTAGCGAATCCGGGCCCAGACTTTGTTCCAGTTGCAGGGCAAAATCATCGGTTGGCCGAGCATAGTTTAAAGCGATGGTGCCGCCGCGATTGCCGGTGCCGCTGCTTAAAGCCGCCGGTGTCGCGCCGCGATAAAGCTTGATCTCAGCCATATTCTCAAGGTCGTAGATATAATCCCTGGGGCCGACGCCCATGATGCCGTAATTCGGAATACCTTCAACGGTCAAACCGGTGAACATGGTTTTGATGCCGCGCAGACGCATCTCGGCTCCGCCGATCCCGGTGGGGTCGGTAAGTTCCGGATTGAGGCCGGGGAGGATGGAGAAGGCTTGATAGACGCTGCTCAGGCCGCCGATACCGGCGAGTTTTAATCCTGCGGGTGTGATTTCGCTGCCGGTATAAAGCAGGTCACCCTCTTGTTTGGTCGGGTTGATGGGTTGGGCTTTAACCGTGATCTGCTCAAGTTTGGTCGCTGTCGCCGATATGGTTTCGCTGTCGCCCAGGCATAAGTTTGAACCGAGTAATAAAAAAACCAGTCCCAAAATCAGTTGTAGCAGGTGATGGTGTGATTTGAGGTGCATATGAGCAAACTCCGAAAATCGAATAATAAAAAAGGCAAAAAAAAGACCACGAAAAACGGCGGCTCATTTATACTATGAACCAGCCGACCTTCGTGGTCGTAATTTTTTGTTAAACTATATCGGTTGTGCGGTTTGGAACGTCGTATAGTAGTCGTATATTATACGTTGCCTGCTGAAAGTCCGTTCACAGCCTTCTTGGCTGTGAACTTTACTTCATCGGCGGAAAAGAATATTAAAGAAAAAGGTTGAAAAAGTCAATCTTTTTTTGCTAATTGTTGTAGATGGTGTTGAGTGGGTTTCTGAAAACCCGCGATAATAGGAGCATTGCCAATGCATGAAAAAACGATCACTCTTGTCGGTGAGTGCGAACTTGAGGCCGGATTGGCCTTAGGGAGTGGGTCTGAAGGAGTTGTTCTGGCCCATCCTCACCCTCTTTACGGCGGTGATATGAGGAATCCGGTGATAACTACGATGCTGGATACTTTCCAGAAGCAGAACTGGTCGACCCTGCGCTTTAATTTTCGCGGGGTTGGGGGTAGTCGCGGAACTTTTGATGAGGGGCGCGGGGAGGTTGATGACTTGCTGGCTGCGGTCGATCGTTTACATCGGGAGGGGGTTGAGAGGGTTTTGTTGGCCGGTTATTCATTCGGGGCCTGGGTGATTTTTCAGGCAGTGGTTGCCGGCAGGGTAGAACAAGAGAAGCAGCTTTTTGTTGCACCACCGGCTGCGATGATGGAGTTTGGAACAGGGGGGCTGCCGGGTCTGGAACTCGTAATTGTTGGCGAAGAAGATGATATAGCTCCGCCGGAAAAGGTCAGGCTTTTGGCCGAAATCTGGAATCCGGCGGCCCCTCAGGTTGTGGTTGCGGGGGCGGATCATTTTTTTAGCGGTTGTTTGGACTCTGTCGCGAGGGTGTTGCAACAGTTTTTACAGATTTATGGTTGATTTTACTCGCCGCTTGAGGTAGAAGGCGCAGTTCGCATGAATTCGTCTTTAAATTTGAAGTCGGATTAAAAAATATAAAGTTTGAAGAGAAGGGGTTAATGATGGATATGTGGGCTGAGGCGACGAAGATATTTATCTTTGGTTTTTCGTCGGTTTTCTTAATTTTGGGGACCTTGTCCCTTTCGGTGGTGTTGACTCGAGTGCTATTTGATAAATTTGGTAAAGATCCTAAAAAGAGTTGATTTTTGGTTTGGCGCTTGAGGGTTAAAAGAAAGTTTTTGTATTAACACCGACCGAATGATGTAATTATTCTATCTGTTTTTAAGGAGTACGTTATGGTAGATACTTTTTTCACTTTTATCCATTCGATGGGGTTTTACCATCTGACTGTGGGTAACCTTATTATGTGGGCAATCGCCTTTGCCTTGATGTATTTGGCGATCACGAAAGGCTACGAACCGCTGTTGTTGATCCCGATAGGTTTTGGTGTCTTTATTGTAAACTTGCCTTTGACCAATCTGATGGAGAACCATCAGATTTTGCATATTTTTTATCATTACGGTTTGGAATGGGAACTGATTCCACCGATTATTTTTCTCGGTCTTGGCGCGATGACCGATTTCGGGCCGGTGATTGCCAACCCTAAAACCCTGCTACTTGGGGCCGCCGCTCAGTTTGGCGTCTATATCGCCTTCTTTTTTGCCTTGGGCCTCGGCTTTACGATTCCTGAAGCTTGTTCGATCGGGATTATCGGGGGTGCCGATGGGCCGACGACGATCTTTACAACCGTTGCCCTGGCTCCTCATCTGCTGGGTGCGACGGCGGTGGCGGCCTATTCATATATGGCCCTGGTGCCGGTTATTCAGCCGCCGATTATCAAAATGATGACCACTAAGGAAGAGCGTCTTATCCGGATGAAGCAGTTGCGCCCGGTCTCAAAACGTCAGAAGATGGTTTTTCCGCTGATTACTTGTGGTTTGGTCTGTCTCTTTGTCCCTGCCTCGGCGGCTCTGATGGCGATGTTTATGCTTGGTAACTTTTTTCGTGAGTCCGGCGTGGTTGAGCGTTTGAGTGGTACGGCTCAGAATGAACTGATGAATATTGTCACCATTTTTCTGGGGATTGCGGTTGGCGGAACCATGAGTGCCGATGCCTTCCTGACACCTAAGGCGTTGATGGTTTTTGCCATGGGTCTGGTCGCCTTCTCATTCAGTACGATTGGCGGACTTTTACTGGCCAAACTGATGAATGTTTTCTCGAAAGAGAAGATTAACCCGATGATCGGTGCGGCCGGGGTTTCGGCGGTGCCGATGGCAGCCCGGGTCGTACAGAAAATGGGAGCGGCTGAAGATCCACGTAACTTCCTCCTGATGCATGCTATGGGGCCTAATGTTGCCGGAGTTATCGGTACCGTGGTTGCGGCTGGTATCTTCTTGACGATGGGGGGGCAGTAGAGACGGTTGTCTCTCTTTGCCTGGATCGGCAAATGGGGGAGTCGTAATTTCTATTGACCGAAAGTAGCTTTTTGATGTATTATTACACTTTGTGCAAAAATGTCACTGCTTTAGTAGTGGCATTTTTGTTGTTGGTTTTGGAGCTTATGCGAAAGTGGCGGAATTGGCAGACGCACTAGACTTAGGATCTAGCGGTTTAACCGTGGGGGTTCGAGTCCCCCCTTTCGCACCATTTCTTGAGATGTTGCAGAAAACTCCCTGGACTTTTCGCAACTTACCACATATATTTATTAAAAATAAGAATGCAGAAGGTGTAGCGGTCTTTGGCTGATCGTTACCTAAGGCAAGAGGTTTTGGTTTTATGAATGTTGAAGTGAAAGATATCAGTACGGTAAAAAAACAGTTGTTGATCGATTTAGATTCCGACCAGATCGATAAAAAACTCAATAAGGCTTATGACAGTTGTCGGAAAAAAGCGAAGATTAAAGGTTTTCGGCCCGGAAAGGCTCCGTTGAACCTTATTAAAAAACTCTATCAGGATCAGGTACGCATGGAAGTGACGGAGGATCTGGTTCAGGATGGCTTCAGCGCCGCTCTGGATGAAAAGAAACTTTCGCCGCTGGCACCGCCGTCTATTGAGAAGCTCGATTTTCCTGAGGATAATAGTACTTTATCCTTTGAGGCGACAATCGAGGTTCTGCCGGAGATTTCGCTGGATTCCTATGATGATATCGAGTTGCAGAAACTCTCGGTTGAGGTTGATGACGCAGATGTTGACGCGGAGTTGGAAAAATTACGTCAAAGTATGGCTCAGTTTAAAACTATCGATGAACGTCAGACGCAGGAAGGCGATAACCTGACGATCGATTTTGTTGGTCGTCTGGATGGGGTTGAATTTGAAGGGGGCAGTGCCGAAGGCTTTACGATAGAGATTGGCAGCGGCCGCTTTATTCCGGACCTCGAACGGCAGTTGGCCGGGCTTGAACTTGATCAGAGTTACGATCTGGACGCAGTTTTTCCGGATGATTACCATAAGGATGAATTGGCCGGTAAAAAAACGGTTTTTACAGTGACGGTCAAATCTATTCGGGAAAAAGAGGTGCCGGAGCTTGATGATGATCTGGCTAACCAGATTTCCGGCGGCGAGATGGAGACCCTGGATCAGCTGCGTGAGAAAATGACCGAATATGTCTCCTCTTCGAAGGTTTCAGAGGCGAAGGGTAAAAATACTGAAGAGATGCTCTCTTGTCTGCGGGATAAGGTCGACTTTGAGTTACCTGAGTGTCTGCTGGTTGAAGAGAAGGAGCGTGCTATCTCCGCTGCCCGTTCTCGTTTTCTCTCGCAAGGCCTGGAGCAGGAGATGGTTGAGCAGATGATAACCGCCAACCAGGAGAGAATTGCTGCGGATGCTGAGAATACGGTAAAAAATACGTTGATTTTGGAGCACCTCGTTGGTCTGGAAAAGATTGAAAGTACACCTGAAGAGGTCAGTGCTCGTTTTCAAAGTTTTATCCAGAGTTCGGGCGAAAATCCACAAGAGGTTTTTGAACGTTTCAAAGGTCGTGAACATGAATTGACCGGGATGCTTCAGCGTGAGGTCTTGATGGAGAAAATAATTGAACATCTCCTGAGTAAAGCTTCCTATAAAGAAACCGAGAAGGAAGTTGAAAAAGAAGTTGAAACCGAAACCGCGGATAGAGGTTGATTGAATGAGTTTTTTGCCGATGGTGGTAGAACAGAGTCCGGGCGGTGAGCGGGCTTACGATATCTATTCTCGATTGTTGCGTGACCGGATTATTTTCTTAGGCACCGCGATTGACGATAACGTAGCTAATGCCGTGATCGCCCAGTTGCTTTTTCTCGAAGCCGACGATCCCGACAAGGATATCAATATCTATGTGAACTCGCCGGGTGGCTCAGTGACGGCCGGGTTGGCGATCTATGATACCATGCAGTTTGTTAAACCCGATATTACAACGATCTGCGTTGGTCAGGCGGCGAGTATGGGGGCTCTATTGCTGACGGCCGGTAGTGCCGGTAAGCGCTATGCGTTGCCTAATTCCCGAATTCTTCTGCATCAGCCGATGGGTGGTTTTTCCGGACAAGCCTCCGATATCGATATCCATGCGCGTGAGATTTTACGCCTTAAACAGATTCTTAATGGTATCTTGCAGCATCATACGGGCCAAGATATGGAGCGTCTCCAGCAGGATACGGATCGCGATTTTTTTATGTCAACCGAACAGGCGGTTGAATACGGAGTTATTGACGAAGTGATCAAAAACCGACGAGTTGCGGGGGAGAACTAAGATAATGGCTCGTAAAAAGGATCAGGATATGTTGCGGTGTTCGTTCTGTGGTAAAGATCAGAACAGTGTAAAAAAATTGATCGCCGGGCCTTCGGTTTTTATCTGCAATGAGTGTATTGATCTCTGTACCAATATCATTGTCGGAGAAAATGAACGCGAAACCCTGGCCGATCTGCATGAAACGCTGGTGCCGCCGCGAGTTATCAAAGAGAGCCTGGATGAGTATATTATCGGTCAGGACGAGGCCAAGCGCAAACTTGCCGTAGCCGTCTATAATCATTATAAGAGAATCGCGTCCCGCGGTATCGACTCAGATGATGAGGTCGAACTCCAAAAAAGTAATATTCTTCTGGTGGGGCCGACCGGCAGCGGTAAAACCCTGCTCGCCCAAACCCTGGCTCGGGTTTTAAAGGTTCCTTTTACGATTGCCGATGCGACCAACCTGACCGAAGCCGGTTATGTCGGAGAGGATGTTGAAAATATTCTTGTCGCTCTGTTGCAGGCGGCGGATTATGATGTTGAACAGGCCTCACGCGGGATTATTTATATCGATGAAATTGATAAGATCTCTCGTAAAGGGGACAGCCCGTCGATTACTCGTGATGTTTCCGGCGAGGGGGTACAGCAGGCACTTTTGAAGATTTTAGAGGGTACGGTTGCCAACGTTCCGCCCAAGGGCGGGCGCAAACACCCTCAGCAGGAGTTCATCAAACTTGATACCCGAGATATTTTGTTCATTTGTGGTGGTGCTTTTAACGGCCTTGAGGATATAGTTCAGCGGCGTATGCGCGGCAATACCCTCGGTTTTCAGGTTGAGAGTGTAAAAAGTGGCTCTGCGGGCGGCGGGACGGCTCGTGATGTGACCCCGGCTGATCTTCTTAAATTCGGGTTGATTCCTGAATTTATCGGGCGTCTGCCGGTAATTGCCAGTTTAACTGAACTGGATCAAGAGTCGTTGGTTAAAATTCTGACTGAGCCTCGAAATGCCTTGGTCAAGCAGTACCGCAAACTCTTCAAAATGGATCATGTCGAGCTCGAATTCAGCTCGGCCGCACTGGAGAAGGTTGCCCTGTTGGCACTGGAGCAGAAAACCGGGGCTCGGGGCTTACGTTCTATCCTTGAAAATGTAATGAATTCTGTAATGTTTGATCTCCCCGAGACGGATGCAGTTAAATGTGTTGTTGAGGAGGAGGTCATTGTCAACGGAGTTCAACCACTTTATCTTTACGAAAATGAAAATAAGGCGGAAAATAAGGCGGAATCAGCATAAACCAGCATTTTTTGCCTTGACTAGCTCAGTCAGTTTTGCTATAACGTCGACTTCTTCAAGACAATGATAATGACATCGAGGGGAGGGGATTACGATGACCAAGGGCGAAATGATTGAGGCGATTGCCGAGAAAGCAGATGTTACCAAAGCCGCTTCGGAGAAGGTGCTTAAAGCTTTTACCGAGGTTGTAAAAGATGAACTTGGCAAAGGTGAGAAAGTTGCTTTGGTTGGTTTTGGAACATTCTATGCTGTGGCGCGTCCGGCCCGAACCGGTCGTAATCCGAGAACCGGTGATAGTATAGAGATTGCAGCCAGCAATGTCCCTAAATTTAAGCCTGGTAAAGCCTTAAAAGATAGTTTGAATTAGAAAGAAGTTGTTTGTGGGCGGGTAGCTCAGTTGGGAGAGCACCGGCCTTACAAGCCGGGGGTCACAGGTTCAAGCCCTGTTCCGCCTATTGCTACAGTTTGTTTTATTGGGGGCGTAGTTAAGTTGGTTATAACGCCGGCCTGTCACGCCGGAGACCGCGAGTTCGAGTCTCGTCGCTCCCGCCATAAATCTTCAAAAGAGCTGCTTGCCTTCGGTAAGCAGCTCTTTTTTTTATTATCAGGAGTTTTATTAATGGAATATAAAAAAACTTTAAACCTGCCGCAGACTAAATTCCCGATGCGGGGTAATCTGCCGCAGCGCGAACCCGTTACTATTGCTCGATGGCAGGAGGAGGATACCTATAAACGTATCCTTGAGCGTCATCAGGATCAGCCCCCTTTTGTTCTGCACGATGGTCCGCCTTATGCCAATGGTCATCTTCATATTGGCCATGCTTTAAATAAAATTCTGAAAGATGTTATTATCAAGTCGCGGAGCATGACGGGTCATCTTTGCCACTATGTGCCGGGCTGGGATTGCCACGGCCTGCCGATTGAACACCAGGTCGATAAAGATTTGGGCAAGCGCAAAAAAGATATGACCCAGGCTGAAATCAGACAGGCCTGTCGGCGCTATGCGGAAAAATTCATTGCCATTCAAAGGGATGAATTTGAGCGTTTCGGGGTTTTTGGTGAGTGGGAGCGTCCCTACTTGACGATGAACTACCCCTATGAGGGGGAGATTGTCCGTTGTTTGAGCCGCTTTGCCGCAGATGGCAGTCTCTTCAAGAGCAAAAAACCGATCTACTGGTGCGCACCCTGTGGTACGGCCCTGGCTGAAGCCGAGGTTGAATATGAGGATGAGAGCTCACCGTCGATCTATGTTAAATTCAGTCTGGTTGAAGATTTAGGCGAAAAATACCCCTTTCTCGCCGGTCAGGAAAGCTCTCTCGTGATCTGGACGACGACGCCCTGGACGATTCCGGCTAACCTTGCGGTCTGTCTGCATCCCGATTTTGACTATGTCGCCCTGAAAACCGAGGCTGGAGTGTTGATTGTGGCCGAAGGTTTAAGTGAGACCTTTCTTAAAGAGGCGGAACTGGGCGAAGCACAAGTTTTAGGCCTGATTAAAGCCACGGATCTCGAAAATTACCATTGTCAGCATCCTCTTTATGATCGGCAATCACTGATTATTCTTGGTGGTCATGTCACTCTGGAGGCTGGTACCGGCTGTGTGCATACGGCTCCGGGACATGGACAGGAGGATTATGAGGTCGGTTTACGTTACGATCTCGAAGTCTATGCTCCGGTTGATGATCGCGGTTGTTTTACTGAAGAGGTCGGTTTTTTTGCCGGCCAGTTTGTTTTTGCCGCCAATCCCAATGTTATCGAAAAACTCAAAGAGTTAGGTAAATTAGTGGCTGAAAAACCGCTTAGTCACTCTTACCCGCACTGTTGGCGCTGCAAAAAACCGATCATCTTTCGTTCTACCGAACAGTGGTTTATCTCAATGGAGAAGCAGGGTTTGCGTGAGCAAGCTCTTAAGGAGATTAACCAGGTTGAGTGGATTCCGTCATGGGGTCGCGAGCGTATCTATGGGATGATTGAGAACCGGCCCGATTGGTGTGTTTCACGACAGCGTATCTGGGGGGTGCCGATTACGGCTTTCTATTGCCAAAAATGTGATCAGGTGCATATAGAAGAGTCCGTGATGGCGCGGGTTGCCGACCTCTTTACCGAGCATGGGGCTGATATCTGGTTTGAACAGGAGGCCCCTTATTTTCTGCCCGAAGATTTTAGCTGCAGTGCTTGTGGCGGAAAAGAGTTTAGAAAAGAGACCGATATTCTGGATGTCTGGTTCGATTCCGGAACCAGCTTTGCCGCAGTCCTGCAAAACCGCGACTATCTTGGCGGCATCCCGGCCGACCTCTATCTTGAGGGCAGTGATCAGCATCGGGGTTGGTTTCATAGCTCGTTGCTGGCATCCGTCGGCGTCACCGGTAAAGCCCCTTACAAAGCGGTTTTGACCCATGGCTTCGTGGTCGACGGTAAGGGCAAAAAAATGTCCAAGTCATCCGGCAATGTTGTCGCCCCGGAGAAAGTGATCAAGCGTTACGGGGCCGAGATCTTACGTCTTTGGGTGGCGGCTCAGGATTATCGCGACGATATTCGAATTTCGGATGAGATTCTGGCGCGCCTGGTTGAAGCCTATCGCCGAATTCGTAACACCTTTCGCTTTCTGCTCGGCAATCTCAGTGATTTCAAACCGGAAACCGACACTCTTGCTTATGACGATCTGCAGGAGATCGATCGTTATATTCTCCACGAGCTCGACAAGTTGCAAAAACGGGTGCTGAAAGCCTATGAAGAGTATGAGTTTCATATTATCTATCATGCCATCCATAACTTTTGTGCCGTAACCTTGAGTAGTTTTTATCTCGAAATTGTTAAAGATCGCCTCTATATCCTGCGTCAGGATGACCCGGTCCGACGTTCATCGCAGACTGTACTTTACACGGTGCTTAATGCTCTGGTTCGGCTTTGTGCTCCGATTTTGGCTTTTACGGCAGATGAAGTATGGCGTCATATGCCGGAAGCCGGGGCTGATGAGAGTGTTCATTTGCAGGAGTTTTTGCTTTTACCGGAAAACTATGAAAATTCGGAATTGGCCGCAACCTGGGAAGAGTTGTTGGTGCAGCGGCGTTTGGTTTTAAAAGAACTCGAAGTTGCCCGGCAAGAAAAGGTTATCGGTAACTCACTGGAGGCCCGCCTCGAACTCGGGGTTCGCGGTTCAACCGCAACCTTGCTGGAGCGTTATCAGGAACAGTTGGCCGATATTTTTATCGTTTCGCAGGTATCTCTGAAGATCCTATCTGACGGAGAGAGCGGGTGTGAAGAGAATCCCGATCTGTCGATCAGCGTGAGCCCGGCAGCCGGCGAGAAATGCAACCGCTGCTGGTGTTACAACGAAGAACTTACGGCGCCGGATGCAGAATTTCCAGGGATTTGTCCACGTTGTTTAAAGCAATTGTAAGGAGAAGAAAATGTTTAAACATGTCCATTATTCTGAAGTTCCGGCCGAGGTGGTTGCGGTTGAAGGTGCGGATAAGGTAACCGTTCGCTGGGTTATCAGTGAAGCTGATGGTGCGCCCACTTTTGCGATGCGGATCTTTGAGTTTGAGCCGGCCGGTCACTCACCCTACCACAACCATGAATGGGAACATGAGGTCTTTATTCTGGAAGGGGATGGCTACCTGACGATTGAAGGCGAGAAACGTCCTTTTAAACCGGGTGATGTGGTTTTTATTCCCGGTGGCACAACTCATAATTTTACTGCTGGAGAGAAGGGTTTGCGCATGATGTGCCTAGTTCCGGTCGGCTGTAAATAGAGAGGTTGTTATGATAAACCTGCAAACCAGTGATCTGCGGATTCAAGAGACCAGGCACTTGGCCCCCCCTGCGGTTCTGCTTAATAAGTATCCTCTGCCGGAGGCCGGAGCTCAATTTGTTAATGAGGGCCGCAAAGCCATTGCCGGTGTCATAACCGGTGCCGATTCGAGATTGCTGGTGGTGGCGGGGCCTTGTTCAATTCACGATCCCGAGGCAGCACTCGATTATGCCCGCCGCTTGAAAAAACTGGCCGACCAGCATCCCGAAGAGCTTTTGGTGGTGATGCGGGTCTATTTTGAAAAGCCGCGAACTGTGGTCGGCTGGAAAGGTTTAATCAATGATCCTCAAGTTGACGGCAGTTTTGCGATCAATGAAGGTCTTGAAATGGCCCGGAAATTGTTGGTTGAGATCACGGAACTTGAGGTCCTTGCGGCGACCGAATTCCTTGATACAATTATCGGTCAGTTTATTGCCGACTTGATTAGTTGGGGTGCTGTGGGAGCGCGGACTACCGAAAGTCAAATTCATCGTGACCTGGCTTCCGGTCTTTCGATGCCGGTGGCTTTCAAGAACGCTACGGATGGTGATATTCAGGTTGCCATTGATGCGGTCAGGGCGGCCCGGACGCCGCAATGGTTTCCTTCAATAACCCGTGAAGGGGTGGCCGCTATCCTGGCGACCAAAGGCAATGAATGGGGTCATATTGTTTTGCGGGGCGGTAGTAAGAGCGGCCCCAATTACAAATCCGCAGACGTGAAAAAAGCGGTTATCGCCCTGGAAAAGTCAGGTCTGCCGCCCTATCTGATGATCGATTGCAGTCATGGAAACAGTTTGAAGGATCATCGCCGCCAGATCGAGGTAGCCGGTGATGTTTCGCGCCAGGTGGCGGCCGGTAATCGACATATCTGTGGTGTTATGCTGGAGAGCCATCTGATAGAAGGCCGCCAGGATTACAAAGACAAAGCTTCAGCCTGCTACGGCCAGAGTATTACCGACGCCTGCATCTCGATTGAACAAACCGCAGCACTTTTCGACGAACTGGCCAACGCGGTCAGGGCTCGTCGGCACTAATAATGCAAAGCGGGCAGGGCGTCTAAGAGGCGTCCCTCGCCATTCATTTGAAATCCGACCAGTTCCCGATCACTCTCATAACTGATGTAGTAAGCCTTACTGATATCTTTCCCGGCAAAAATTGTTTCCGCAGTATCCATGAGGCGTTCATGCGGGTCGAGGGTCTGGGTCAGTGATGCTTCAAGTTCGCCGAAGTTATTGCGGGCTCTTAGGGTTACGTTTGCACTTGTCGATTCACTGTTCACCAGGGCCAGTCCGGTCCAGCCGCCATCCTGTTCAATCTTGGCGAAAATTCCTTTTTTTGATTTCAGACCCACACCAGTATAGCCCGCCAGTTGCAGGCCGTCATTTGTGCCGAATAGTTCAAACCCGGTAATTCCTGAAGCGGCCTCAATCTGTATCCAGGCGGCATTTGCGGGCAGGCCGATCTCTGCAGCACTTTTCAGATACTTTTTCTCTCCCGCCGGCAGAGTTGCGATTATCTGTTGGAGTGTGGTTCCCTCTTTAGTGTAAGGGGTGATGGTTAGCGTCCGATTGGTTCCGGCAGGGTCATAGGCGACTATTCCTGTCCACCACAGGGGGTCTGCGGTAATGTAGGGATAGTAGATGGTGTTGGAGGTTTTGCCGGAGAGCGAAATACCGCTTAGTTGACGGCCGCTGCCAAGACTGCCAAAGAGCTCAAGACCGACAATGCCGCTGCAGTTGGTGATGACGGCGGAAGCAATCTGCGGTTGGGCGGTACCGGCAAAAAGATCCCGAATTGAAATTGCTTTGTGGGTATTGGCTGCCAGCTCAATAGGTTTTGTTTGACCATCGGAGAAGGTGATGGTCAGGTTGCGAGCTGTGTTAGTGGTGTTAAGCAGAGCGATTCCCGTCCACCATTTATCAGTGGAAGCAATATGAGAGACATAAAGGGTTGTATCGTCAATCTTAGTAACAGTTGGTAGGGCAACGCGATAGCCGGTGCTGTAGTGGTAGAACTTAGTGTAGCCGACCAGGTTTTGACTGCCGGTTCTGAAAACCAGGTAGCCGATGGTCTCGGCATTGGCAAACGAGGTGTTGACTCTGACCGAGCGCCGACCGCGCGGATTGAGAGTGATTGATGTCGCCCGACCGACCCGTACGCCCTGGTCATCATAGGCGAAAAGCTCTCCCCGAGCTTCGACTGTGCCGGTATTAATCAGGGCAACCTCAGTTGTCCAGCCCTCAGCGCAGACGGCGTGCGGGAAATAAACATCGCTGTTGCTGCCGTCTGTCAGATCAATCACTAACATGCGTCCGGAAGAACCTTCGGCAATAAAAGCCTTATTGCCGACGACATGAAGCCCTCGTGGGGCTCCGGCAGTGTCGATAGTTTCAACAACTTGAGGTAGAGTTGGATCTGAGATGTCAACTGTTTTAAGATTGCCGACATTGCCTGTTAATGTAACAACATAGGCACGATTGCCAATAACCTGAACGTTTTCGGCTTCATCTGGGAGATCTATATCTCCAAGATGAACCGGGTTGGCCGGGTTGGCGACGTTGACAATTTGCAAGCCACCCCAACTGTCAGCAATGTAAGCGGTTGTGCCGACGACTGTGACATTTGTGGCATACCATGGGGTATCATAAGTGCCCAGAAGCGTTGGGGTCTGCGGGTTGCTGACATCGACAATATCGAGACCTTTTCCGAAGCAGGCAACATAAGCAGTATTGCTTAATACGTAGACGCCATGAACTGTGTTGCCGGCACCCGGTGAATAGAAGCCGGTAACCGTTGGATTGGCCGGGTCACTGATATCTATAATCTGCAGGCCGTAAGTGTGGTTAGCGATATAGGCGGTGTTACCGGTTACACAGATTGACTGACAATATTCTCCGGGCAAATTGCAATTGCCCAATTCAGTCGGGTTTGCCGGAACAGTGACGTCCACGACTCTAAATTTATTAGACCCGCCAACATAGGCGATATCGCCAACGGTCTGTACACATCCGGCATCGTGATCGAAATGGCCGATGCGAGTTGGGGCTTGGGGGTTGCTGATGTCGATGATCTGCAAATTTCCATCATCTTTGGCCAAATAAGCGGTTGAGCCGGCCACCCAAACCGATTTCGCATCTCCTGAGTGGTCATAGCGGCCAAGGTCTGCCGGAACCGCAGCATTTGCAATATTGACTAGATTCAGACCGCCACCATCACAGGCCATAAAGGCCGTCGTTCCGGCAATTACCAGGTTTCTAGTGCTGCCGGGTAGCTCGTGGCTACTTATTTGAGATGGGGTTGCCGGATCCGTTATATCAAAAATGCGCAATCCCAAGTCCCTGTCGGCAAGATAGAGTTTGTTGCCGACTATTTGAGCCTTTTCAGCCGGTGCGGAGAAATCCAGCGAGCCCAGAAGTTGCGGGCTCGCCGGATTGCTGATATTTAAAAGTTCAAAACCATCATAACCGATAATAAAACAGGCAATATTCCCTTCAACCCAGATTCCGGAGGCCCGGTTATTGAGGCGTTGACTTAAAAGTTGAGGTGCCGCCGGATTGCTGATGTCTAAAATTTCCAGACCTGTACTGCGCTCAACTATATAAGCTGTCGCGCCGTTGACAAAAACATCCTCGGCGTAGCCTTGGGTATCATAACTTCCCAATAACGTAGGAGCCTCCGGGTTGCTGACATCAACAATCTTGAAACCGGCGTTACTGTCGGCAACGTAGGCCCTTGTCCCGATTACCTGTACGTTTTGAGCGCCGCCGTCAGTATCGTAAGTACCAAGCAGGCTTGGTGCCGCCGGATTACTGATATCGATAATCTGCAGACCTTCATTGCCGTCGGCAATATAGGCTGTAGCCCCACTGAGAAAAACCCCGTTGCCACCACCGGTGGTATCAAAATTAGAGAGCAAGACCGGGTTGGCAGGATCTGAAATGTCAATGATGTCGAGGCCCGAGCCACCGGCCGCGCAACCGGCAAGTGTACCTGAAACGTGGATGTCCCGGTAATTTCCGGTACCCCATTGTCCGATAATACCGGCAGCTTGAGTATTGGTGGTACAGAGAAAGATGGTAATGATGCTGAAGAGAAACAGTTGAAGTCCATAGCTTGGCAGGTTTTTGCATGTAAAACTCATGAATTCTCCTAAATGTAGCAGGTTGCTGGTGTGATTCGTTATGGGTGGTGGGAGTACCAGGGTGATATATACACAAAAATATGGCAAATGCAAAGTTAAATCTGAGTAAAGAAGGCAGGTAAGAGGTTGATTTTTACCTGGACGGGTAAAAAATGGGCGGGGGTTGTATAGCTTTGTGGTAAAGCCGAACGTGTTTCTGTTTTGGCTTTACCGGTAGTTGAAGGGGTGTTGTTTTCCGTGTTTATGGTGGCGGTATACTTATTGCTGTCTTCCAGAAAGCTTGAAACTGAAAAGGTTTTCCTTATTGGGTTAAATCAATCATATAAGAGAGTTAAAGGAGGAGAGAGGATGAATTTTGGATTAACTGATGAACTTAGTATGTTGCGGGATACGGTGCGTAACTTTGCGGCCGAAAAGATTGCTCCGTTTGCCGATGAATGGGATAAGAATCACTATTTTCCGTATAAGGAGGTGATTAAACCGATGGGCGAGATGGGCCTTTTCGGGACGGTTATTTCTGAGGAGTATGGCGGTAACGAGATGGGTTGGTTGGCGGCCATGATTATTACCGAAGAGATCGCCAGAGCCTCCAGTTCTTTGCGCGTGCAGGTCAATATGCAGGAGCTTGGTTGTGCTTTTACAATCCAGCGTTACGGCAATGATGAGCTCAAAAAGAAATATATTGAAAAATTGGTTAATGCCGATATCCTCG
>JAYEGS010000147.1:0-44881 GCA_034659215.1 Pseudomonadota bacterium
CCTTTTTGCAAATCAAGGCGAATACGCAAAACGTCGTCTTCACAATCAACTATTTTAAAACCAAAACCCTTGATAAAGTGCATCATGTTAGCATTGTCTCGCAAAACCAGGCCGTAAATCTCCGAGATACCACGATCTTTAGCAATATAGATCAATTTCTCCATCAATAAACGCCCGGCCCCACTGCCATGCCAGGCATCAGCAACCACCACCGCAAATTCATACTCTTCGTTATGAGGGTAGTAGACCAGGCGGTTGACGCCGATACTCATCTTCTTACCATCGCGCTCAATCTCGGCAATAATGGCAACATCACGATCATAATCTATCTGCGTAAAACGCACCATCTGTTCCTGACTGAGCTCCTCTCTCACAGAAAAGAATCTAAAATAGCGGGTCTGCCGGGAGAAGCCGGCAACCATTTCATAATGGGCGGCGGCATCTTCGGGTTTAATCGGACGAATCAACACCGGAGTACCATCTCTCAAAGTTTCATTAAATTCATACTGATTCGGGTAAGGAATGGTCGAGAGATGGTGCGGCGAGACAAGGCCTCGATTATTTAGAGTGATTTTTGCATCAACCACAATAAAATGGTCATCAGCAATAATCAGTGGATGCAGATCCACGGTTTCGATTTCCGGCAGATCAACAATCATCTGAGCCAAACGCATCAAAATCTCTTCCAATTTCCCGAGCGCAAAAGGCCGAATTTTATAACACTCTATAAGCTTTGTCCGGTCAATCAGCTTACGAGCCAAGGTGCGGTCAAGCGGCGGTAAAATCACCTCTTCATCAGAAACCACCCGAGCTTGCAACCCGCCGGAACCAAGAAAAATATAGGGGCCGAACTCAACATCGCAACGACTGCCGAGATTAATTTCGTAATCAGCATTCTCGACCATACTTTCAAGCGTCAAACTAACCTTTTCAAGGCTGGCTTCAGCCGCAACCAGAGTGAGTCTTTCAACCCCTTTATTTAACGCCTCATTACTTCTCAGATTAAGCAGTACCGCCCCATGATCACTTTTATGAAGAAGCTTTTCACTATCGATCTTCATAACTAAGGGATAATCCATAACCGCACTCTGAGCAACAACCTCTTTAAAAGATGCAACCTTAGAGGATAGATTAACCGGCAACCCGTAAAGCCGCAAAAACTCTTTCGCCTGACAAGAGCTGAGCTGCATGTACTGCTGGTCAATATAGAGATTAATCTGTTCGCGAGCACATTTTAGAGACTCCTGACAATAATCGATCTCACGGCTATATCGCTGGGGGATAACAAACAATTTGGCAAGCTTTTCATAATAGCGAAGCCCGTAATAGCAACTTAAAACTGCATCTTCAATCGTAAAACAGACCTTTGTTCGCTGATCACTCAAATGCGCCGCATCGCTCTCATACTGACATCGGTCACCAAGCCAGACATAGACGAGATTAACCCCGGCAGCAGCAGCTTTTCCCTGTATTTCAGTCACCATAGGGATTGGATCGAGCCAGTGACTCAAAACCACAATGACTATCAAAGTATCAAATTCTTTAGCCTCAAGACAGAGATTCAACACCTTCAGATAACGTTGACAATCGGCATCAGCAGCGATACAGATAGGATCCAACGAACCGGAATAGGGTGCGATATACTCCCTGACCTGTTCCCCCAGAACTGATGAGAGAGCAGTAACGGCAACCCCTTTCCGGGCCAGACCGTCAACCGCGAGAACCCCGAGGCCGCCGGAATTGGTGACAATCCCCAAACGACGCCCGGCGGGAATATTACTTTTTGTCAGATGACCACCAGCCACTAACAACTCATCGACGGTATCGACTCGAATTATTCCGGCTCGGCGAAAAGCGGTATCGTAAACCCGATCCTCACCGGCAGGACGACCGGTATGCTTTTTTATAATCTCCCGGCCAAGCTCATTTTTTCCGGCTTTAATTGCGACAATCGGTTTAATTCTGGCAACTGAGCGACAGGCGCTCATAAATTTTTTCACATCTTTGATATTTTCAATATAAAGAAGAATACAGCTAACCCGGCCCGACCAGCCGAGAAAATCAATCATATCACCAAAATCGATATCACTTAAAGCCCCGAGACTGACAACATGACTAAATCCCAAACCTTGTTCGCGGGCCGTACTCAAAATAGAGGTGATGATAGCACCACTTTGCGAAAGCAGAGCCAGGCCGTCGTCGGCTACCGGGATATCAAAAAGGGAAATATTAATTCGAGAATCGGGAACAATGACCCCCATTGAGTTAAAACCTAAGATACGCAGTTGATGCTGCTTGGCTTTTTTGAGAATCTCAACTTCATAAAGATCATCAGCCGGCGAACGTTTACCGGCTGTAATTATCAGGTTAGCAACCCCAAGGCGGCCACAGAGGTCGACAAGTTCGGGAATTTCCGCCAGCGGTTCTAAGGTAACAACTAAACCCACAGGGACGGGAACATCTTCAAGGCTGCGGTAACGCCGCTCTTGTGGAATCGGACATTGCGAAGAACACTCAGACTCCCCACTGACCATAAAAACCGAATTTCCACCAGCCTCCACAAGATTGCTGTAGAGCTGCCACTCCTTGCTCTGTTGACTGCAGGAACAAGGCCCGATCACGGCAACCGGAGTGGATAAAAAGAGTTTGTCGAGATTATAAATGCCCATGTTCACCAACCTACATGGTAAATCCATCCCCGTCAAGTAAAGTAGGAATGGAAAATAACATAGAAACAAAAAAAGAGGTGCCAGTCAAACCGGCACCTCTTTTATTCTTGTCTTTAATCTTTTTCGTCTGTTTTGCTACCTTACGTGGCCACCAGCATCTCAACCTCAGCCCCAAGAAGTTTGTGAAGTTTCTTTAAAGCGTTACTCTCTAATTGACGAACCCGTTCACGGGTAATACCAAGTTCATCGCCAACATCCTGTAATGTCTTGGAGATACCGGAAAAAAAGCGCCCGGCAATAACTTCTTGCTCACGGGGAGTTAAATTTTTCAAGGCTTGATCAATCATCACTCGACGATTAACCTCAGTCTCTTTGGCCAACAGCAGCTCCTCCTGACCATCACTATCATCGGCCAGAAGATCAAGATAAGTGGTATCGCTATCGGTAATTGAACGATCCAAAGAGAAGTCACGAGCGTTAAGACGCTGGCAAAAATCTCTGACCTTGGCATCATCATCTGAACCATCGGTCAAAGCATTGATCTCAGCCGTATCAAGTTCATCTCCTTCGAGAAACCCCCGAACCTTGCCCAACTTGAAAAAAAGCTTCTTTTGCAGTTGAGTGGTACCGACTTTGACCAAGCTCCAGGAACGAATGATATAGTCCTGAATATAGGCCCGAATCCACCAGACGGCATAAGATATCAGACGATAACCGCGATCGGGATCAAATTTTTTCACGGCCCGCATCAGACCCATATTTCCTTCCTGGATCAGGTCCATCATCCGCATCCGGTAGCCTCGGTATTCACCGGCAATTTTGACGACAAAACGAAGATTGGCAGTTACCAAACGATGGGCTGTAGCAACCTCATTATATTTTTTATAACTCTGAGCGAGCTCGGTTTCCTCTTCCGGAGTCAGTAAAGGAATACGGTTGATCTCGGCGATATAGCTCGAAAAAGAGTCAGTAGTGACTAAAGCTAATGATTTTTCCATTATTTATAGACCTCCACAATTATTAGCACTCTAGCGTGACGAGTGCCAATATAACAAAAAAGCCCGACAATGCAAGGGAAATATCTATAATTCTTTATAATTAGAAGGGTTTAATCAGGAAACCAAGCAGCATTTACGGATGGCTAAGTGAAAAACTTCAGATGCGAGGCGGGCAAATTTGAAGGAATGAGGCGTACATTAAGTACGTCGCAATGACTGAAAATTTGACACAACGAAGCAGATGAAGAGTTTTCACTTAGCCATCAGCGATTACCCATCGGGATACCGAATTCTCGGTAGATACGAAAGAAAAAGTGGGGATACCTATCGGGATTGGCGATAAAAGGTTGGTTGGTTACAGGATCGATCTTCTCAAACTCGGAAAAGATCTTCTCTTGAGCACTGTAATCAAAAGCATAAATCACATCGGCATGAATCCAGTGTCCCTTCCAGGGCATGAAACGGCCAGCCAAAATCCAGTCATCATCAGCAATTCGAGCAATTATCGCATTATCTAAAACTATGCCCTCTTCATCCGGCAGTAAGGGTTTCAAATCAAGAAAACGACGCTCGCGACGAGCCGTCATTTGAAAAAGTGAAAATACGGTTTTTCCCTGATAGGCTTCCAGGAGCTCTCGTTGCAAAGCCGGAAAAAACTCATCACTTTGCTGCTCAAGATAGACCTCTATCGGCGAACGGCCGTCAATCAACTCCCGAAAAATCAGGAGATCAACCAGAGCGCTGGAATCACCGCCTTTTTCCAACTTCAGTTTTCCATCTTTACCCATCAAGCTCAACTCTTTGCCGACCCGCGCAATCGTCGGGCCGTCAAAAAGCTTGGCCACCGCCGTATTAACCTTAGTCATCCTCTGCTGCAAAAGATTATGCTCGCGCTGTTCACGTCTGAATAAAAGCATCTTTTTTCCCTAATTGGTTAAAGTGTAGACGACAGCTTATAACTTAAACATCTCCTGATGACCAGCATATTTTTCCCGCAATTTCGGTTTTTCGATCTTACCGGTGGGATTGCGGGGGACATCGTCAAAAAAGAAGCGACGGGGGCGTTTATAACGGGGCAGAGCCTGACAAAAAGCCTCCAGATCACTATCAATAAGGCGACGACCCGGTTTGAGATCAACAATCGCAGCAATCGATTCACCCAAGCGTTCATCCGGCAAACCAATTACAGCAACATCATTAATATCCTTATGCCCCTGTAAAAAATCTTCTATTTCAACCGGAAAAATATTCTCACCACCTGTAATAATGATATCTTTTTTACGATCCACGAGAAAAATAAAGCCATCCTCATCGATACGAGCAATATCGCCGGTAAAAAGCCAACCATCCCTTAAAGTGCGAGCCGTCTCTTCCGGATTGTTGAAATATTCGCGCATCACTCCGGGCCCTTTGACCACGAGTTCACCTTTTTCGCCCTGTGCCAAAGTCTCACCCAGAGCATCGACAACCCGACACTCCCAGTCAAAACCGGGAATCCCGATAGCCCCAACTTTATGAGTGTTACCCATGCCGAGATGAACGCAACCGGGCCCGGTCGACTCACTTAAACCGTAATTGGTATCATAATCCTGATTAGGGAAGACTTTCAACCACTCCTGGATCAGACTGGGCGGTACCGGCTGAGCCCCGATATGCATCAAACGCCACTGCTCAAGCTCGTATTTTTTCAGGTCTACAGCCCCATCTTCAATCGCCGTCAGGATATCCTGGGCCCAGGGAACCAGGAGCCAGACGATCGTACCTTTTTCTTCCGAAACCGCTTCCAGAATCCATTCAGGTTTTGCCCCTTTAAGAATAACCGCCTTGGCCCCGACAATAAAGTTACCAAACCAGTGCATCTTGGCACCGGTATGGTAAAGGGGCGGAATCAGAATCAGGTTATCATCATGATTCTGAAGATGGTGGCGATTTTCAACAATGCATGATGATTCCAGATTGCCATGGGTCAGCAAAATCGGTTTCGGCAAACCGGTTGTACCCGAAGTAAAATATAGGGCCGCGCTATCATCATATTGAAGTTTCAGTTGCGGGTCTTCAGTTTCACATCTGTCAAGCAGATCGAGATAATTTTCGACGCCATCAAGATCACAGGAACCGAGACTGAAAAAATGTTTAACCGTACTCATCTGCTCTTTTACGGCCGCAACCCGGTCGAAAAATTCAGGGCCGAAAAATATAACATCAGCTTCGGCGACAGCAACACAATGCCTGATATTCTCGCTATCAAAACGAAAATTTAGCGGCACCACCCAGGCTCCACTGCGCAAAATCCCAAAATAGAGCGGCAGCCACTCTAAAGAGTTCATAAAGAGGTGAACCACCCGGCTACCGGGCCCGATCCCCCGGGAACGAAGCAGATTGGCAATCTGATTCGCCTGCCGGTCGAACTCAACCCAACTTATCTCACGCCGGCTATTATGTTCAGGATCTCTTTCAATCAGGGCCGTTTCATCGGCATACATGCGCCCGTTCCGGGCTAAAATCTCGGTAATCAGCATATAAATTTCCCTTTCAAACCTGCGGCTGGAAAAAAAAGACAGTTTAAATGATAATTCAAATAATAATCGGATATAGCAATATTCAGACCGATGTAAACAGGTAACAACCAGTGAACAATTTGGGACTTTGCTTCGCTCTCATAAATGGGGTCAACTTTACCCGCTTCAACTTAAAGGCATTAAACATTTTGCTCATTTCGAGTAAATTTTTATTAATAAAAACTTCTATTCAGAATTTCAAGAAATATTTCACCGGCAAATGGTTACTTTTCCCCGATTTATGACCTTGCCATGGATGAATTCGATTAAGAGTTGCCAAAAGGCTGACAACTGAGTTAAAATGGTACCCAGCTTTTATAATTCAGGAATTAAGTTACAACAAATAGCGGCGAACATCACTTCGCCCACTTCGAGGGGGACACAGCTCAGCCCGTCACGGGCTAAAGCCCGGCCTGGAGGTATGTCCCCACATCGAGACAATTTGAGCATTTCATGGAAACTATCCGCATACGGGTCAAAAGAACCAGCTACGTAAACTCCGATAACGGCTATGTCGTACTCAAAGGCGACAGCGCCCGACATTTGGTGACAGCCGTCGGCTACCTGCCCGAAGCCCTGGATGGAGGCAAACTTGCGGGAACCGAGTTTGAACTGGATGGCAAATGGGAGATGAGCAAATTCGGCCGCCAGTTCGCCTTCTCGGCGGCCCGCCTGGTCACCAACCAGCTCTTCTATTTTCTCGCCAAAGTCGTTAAAGGCTTAGGCGATAAACTGGCAAAAAGACTGCTTGATCATTACGGCGAAAATGAACTTTTGTCCATTTTAGAAAATGAACCGGAAAAACTCCTTGAGTTTAAAGGGATCAAAGAGAAAAAACTCAACCTGATCAAAAGTTCCTGGGAGAAACAGAAAAACTTAAGAGCCCTGTCGGAATTCCTCCTACCCTACGGCATTACGCCCAACCTTCTGGTACGGATTTACAATGCTTTTGGTGATGAAGCCGGCAAAAAGATTAGCGACAACCCTTATTCATTAACTGAAATCCGCGGCGTCGGTTTTAAGACGGCTGATTCCATTGCCCGAAAACTGGGGCTACCTTTCGCCTCCGCGCACCGGGTCGAGGCCGCCATCCACCACCTGCTGCTTGAGGCCGGTGATCAAGATGGACACACCTACCTATCACCGGAAACCCTGCACCTGCAACTTGCTGAATTACTTGATGATGAAACGGAAAAAAAGCTTGAGTTGACCACCTTTGAACAGGTTATCAGGGCGATGCAGGTGGAAGATAAGCTGGTTGTCGACAGCAGCCAACGTATCGCTCTGAAAGCTTTTTACTACATGGAGAGTTTTCTCGATACTTTTTTTCGCAAGCAATCGAAGGAGAGCTTCAAACCTCTGGCTGAGACCAAAGCAGTCGACCAGTTCATTAATGAGCAACAACAACGTTTAGGCTTCACTTTAGCCGAACAGCAACGTAAAATCATCACCATGATCGGCACCGGCAAGCGGCGCCTCTATGCTCTCTCAGGCTATGCCGGAACCGGAAAATCAACCATCGCCAAAACTATTCTCGATTTCTTAAGCCAACATTTTTGTGATCGCAAAGATATCACCTGCTGCGCTTTCACCGGCATGGCTGCGGCCCGCATCCGCAAACTCACCGGTTACCAAGCTTACACCATCCACTCACTGCTCAAATACCAAGGCGACAACCGCTTTGAGTTTAATCGTGACCGCCCCCTGCCCTACAAAGTGATACTTCTTGACGAAGCCGGCATGGTCAACAGCCAAATCTTCTACCGCCTGGCCTTGGCGGTGGCAAAAGAGACTATTTTCATTTTAGTCGGCGATCCGGCTCAGTTGCCGCCCATCGGGGCCGGCAATGTTTTTGCCGACATCCTCAACAAAAAATATCTTGCCCACACCTCTCTAACCCGGATTTTCCGCCAGAGTGAAGATTCGGTTCTGGTTCATTTCGCCAATATTATCCGTAAAGGAGAGATACCACCGGACTACGACCAGACCTACAAAGACTTTATCTTCATCCGTGAAGACATTCCTAACTATTTTCAGTTGAAAAAAGAGCTCCCGGAAAAAGAGTTGCGGGAAATTCGCGGGCAGTGTAATGAGCGGATTCGCCGCTTGATTATGGAGTTGGCGGCCAAGGCCGTCAAGCGCCTGAAATACCCGACCTGGGATTTTCAGGTTTTAACTCCGGTACGGCGCGGCCCCTTGGGAACCGAGCTCTTAAACCATCAATTGCAAGAGGTCTTCAACCCGCAAAGCCAATGCCAGACGATGCGTTTCGGCACAATTTTCAAGGTTGATGACAAGGTCGTCCACCTGCAAAACAAGGATATGGAGTGCGCCTATTATCGTGCAGGCTTTAAGCCGAGTCAGTCGGCCGACTGGCGCCGCCAGCGTATCTTTAACGGTTTTGTCGGCATTATCAAAGAGATTGACCTGGATAATGAGCTATTTTACGTTGTCTACCCCGGCCCCTTAGTGGTACGCTACAATTTCGACCATATTCGCGACATTATCGATCTCGCCTACTGCTTGACTGTCCACAAAGCCCAGGGCAGCCAATACAAGTATGTTGCTATTCCTTTAAGCAACAGCCATTTTATGATGCTCAACAACAAATGGTTCTATACCGCAATTACCCGAGCGGAAAAGAAGGTCTACCTGATCGGCCAGCAATTTGCCTTAAAAAGAGGCTGTACAAATGTTGAAGCGGCCATCCGCAATACTTTTTTATCACTTGATGAATCAGGAGAAAAGAATGAGCTTGAATAAACGAAGAGTTAACAAGATTTTAAGTAGAATCATGATGGCTCTCGGCATCGTCTTTCTGCTCTACGTCGCCGTCATGTATTATTTATACTTTTTTACCAATTGGCAAAAGATATGAGTAAGGTTCAAGAATATTTTTACTCTCCCGCAGATCGTGAGCTTTTGCGAGCCAACAAGCTTGAGACATTTAGCAACTTATGGCAAGCTGAACTGAACTGGTTTGAACCACCGAACTATCGGCGGTCGGGCTGGAGCGGTGCGGCCCGTTATGAGTTACGACAAGAAAATGGTGAGATGATCGGAGTTTTTATTAAACGCCAGGAGAACCATCTCCGCAGAACCTTGCAATACCCCCAAGGCTGCCCGACCTTTCGTATCGAATGGCAAAACCTGAACAAACTGACAAAATATCAGGTCGAAGTTCCACGCCCGCTCTATTACGGCGAACGTTATGAAAACGGGAAACCCCAGGCGATCTTGATAACTTATGAATTAAAGGGATTTTCGGCTCTGGATGAGTGGCTCCGGGGCGACCAGTGTCAAGGCGGCAACCAACATTTACGAAGTGACGTACTACCAGCGATTTCTGATGTCGTGCGCCGTTTTCATGATCATCGCTTCCGCCACAACAGTCTCTACCCCAAACACATCATGCTCAAGGTACGCCAAGACGGCAACCTGACGGCAACCGACGTCAGTCTCATTGATCTGGAAAAATCACGACGGGTATTCTATCCCATGGGAGCTCGTATCCGCGATCTGGACACCCTGATGCGGCGTTGTCCGGAGTGGACAAGCCATGAAAAAGATCTTTTTCTCAACTACTACCTTAAAGCCGGACTCGAACACCTGCCCCCAGCTCAACTCGCCGATGAACTCTGGAAAGTTCCACTCGTCAAATGGGTTAAACGACGAATTGCCGCCAAGTTGAAAAAATAGATCAAAAAGTCAGGGCTTTCTGTAACATTTCCATAACCATCGCGCCGCCCTTCTCTTTGACATAATCATAAATTACCGGCGTATTTAGTACATTAATAATTATAAAAGAGCTCAAAAGTCAAGCAGTTTTGCGGCCACGACATTACCCAAAGCCCAAACAACATCAAGCTGAAACATCTGCTCAATATTTTTATCGAAGAGATACAGAGCCCGCGCGGGAAATTCATCGTCCTCCTCCCAGAGGGCGACGATCCATTCAACTCCGGGAAAGATCGTAAAAGAGAGGGCAAATTCGCCAAAATCAGCTGGTTTAGCGCCCCACTTTTCGCCTTTTTCCAACAACTGCGAACCATCCCGGCCAAAATGCTGGGCGATAAGAGCGGAAGCCATCACATGCGGGCCGCGAAAAAAAGTAGTTCCACCGGTCAGATGAAATTCATTAACCAGTTCAACTGTTTCCGGTATCTGTCGGCCATCTGCAAGAAAGTCGAGCAGGACCATAACCACCAGCCCATCCTGATAAGTGGGCTGCGGCCCTTTACCGCCGTCAAATAAGATATTAAAAGATTCAGGTTCAAGCCTGAGACAGCGGTTAAACCAGGGCAGTTCGAGCCCATTGCCTGCAACCCGGACAGCAGGAAACAGTTCACCCTTATTGCCCCCCACTAAATTCGCAACGGTGCGCCACCAACGGGAGTTAAGCTGATCAAAGCGGGAATATTGACAATTTTCTTCGGGATTAACTGGAATGATGCTATTTTTTGTCACAACCTTAGATCCCTTCTTAAAATATCATGGGATGGCTAAGCTCACAAGAGAACCTCAATCTTTTGCTCTTTACCACCTCTTTCAATCAGCAGTTCAACCGTCTCACCTTTGCTCTTTTTCAAGAGCAGGAGCGAGAGGTCAAGCGGCTCTTCGAGGCTGTTTCCGGCACAAGTTATTATCAGATCGCCAATCTTAAGACCGTGCTTTTCCGCCGCACTCCCCGCTGCAACCATGACAATCTCAATCCCCCGATCCGCATCCTTAAGCCCGACTCCGAGTTTAACCTGTTGATCCTTGAGGTTGCGATAGGGTACGCACCAGAGATAGTCACCAAGATAGAGGGGCAGATCCGGGAAATCGACATCCATGGTTCGGCGCTCATTCTCGACTAAAGCAAGCGGGGTATGGGTCAAAAGAACACAGTAGGGAACTTTTTTTCGTTGGAAAACCCGGCGCGGCAGACCGTAGCCCCGGGCGACATGAAAACCTCCGGCGATAACCACCAACAATTTTCCCTCCCCGACCGGACTCTCAAGATAGGCAGCAATGTTATCAGCCATGGTCTCTTCCCAAAGCTGATGAACTTTAAGAAACTTGCTAATATTACCATGACCCTCGACATGACCGGCAAACATCGCTTGTAAAGCCTGCTCCTGATACGGATCATCCAGCGATTGTGCCGGATTTTCGAGTGAACTCTTACCCATTTCAGATGATTTGAGCCCCTGCATAAAGGCCATTTTCTCATGCCGACTAACGTTTAAAGCCCGCACCGGAATCTGGCGCGACTGCAAAAAAGCAAAAATCTCCCGGTAATAGACAAACTCAGCCATACTCCAGTCATCGGCAAACAGACGGATAAAATCATCCTCGGAAAGTTCTCCGGCGAGCCATTGATCGACCTTTTCCTGGTTGACATGGGCCAACATCTCAAAACCGACCGCTAAACGCTCCGGAAAACGTTGATAAAGATTTTTAACCACCTCCAACTCAACCTGATGATCATAGATATTATCATGTCCCTCACCGATATAAACAATTTGTTCATTAGCCAGAAGTGAGAAGAGTTCAGGCCGGGTCAACCTCATCCCGGTCGGCAGATGAATTATTTCATCACGCTGCATCGTGTCGGGATCAACATAAGGAGATCCGTCAACCATAATTTGGGATTGTCGAGAACCGCAGGCAGTCAGTAAAAACATCGCCAACAACAGGAAGAATGGTAAAGGGAAGAATTTCAAAATTTAGGTTCTCCTTGATTTAGTTATTGCCATTAGTAATGTTTTTTTGCTAAAAGGCAGTCCATTTTTCTACTTTCCACCCATACTTGAGAATCTATTGCATACACAAAAAAAACCACCCTTCTATTACGGTTGGATTATCGTTGCCACCTCTTTTATCACGCTCGGGGTGGCCTTTGGGGTCTGGTACTCATTCTCAGTCTTTTACATTGCCATCATTAATAATTTTGCCTGGTCGCGAGCAACTACGGCCGGGGTTTTTTCCCTCTTTACGATCTCGCACTATCTGTGTGCTTTTCTGACCGGTTGGCTAATCGATCGTTTCGGCCCCCGATTAGTGATCCCGGCCGGGGCCTTGTGGCTGGCCGTATCCTTGAGCCTGCTCACAAAAGCGCAGGATATTTTCGATTTTTACCTGGTTTACGGAATCCTTGCCGCCATCGGCGTCAGTCTCATCGGTTTCGTCCCTCATGCAACCTTTCTCCCCCGTTGGTTTGTTCGACGTCGAGGGCTGGCTTTAGGTCTGGCCATGGCCGGGGTCGGAGTCGGCATGCTGATAGTGCCCCCGGCCATGCAGCATCTCATCAGCACCCACAACTGGCGCCACGCTTACCAAGTATTAGCCATCATAGTGCTTTTCATTATTCCGATCAATCTCTTTTTCCAACGTCGTGATCCGCAGCAGATCGGTCTGCGACCGGATGGTGCAATCCGGCCGGCAAACCAGTCTCTCTCCATCGAAAAAGAAAGCAAGGAAGGCGCTATCATCATCGACCAAAAATGGGCCGCCATTGAATGGACCAGCGGTAAAGCCTTGAGAACCAAGCGTTTCTGGTATCTAGCCGCAGCCTTTTTCCTCGGCCCATTTGCCATTCAAGGGGTTCTTTTACATGCCGTTGCCGGCCTCGTCGATGGCGGCATGACGGCCCGGATGGCGGCCTTTACTTTCGGAGTTCTGGGCATCTGCGGTTCAATCGGCAAAATAACCTTAGGCTTTTTCGGCGACCGCTGGAACCGCGAAACCGCAAACACCATAGGCATGGCGGCCGCTACCCTGGGAGTTCTGGCCCTGGCCGGGATGCAACTGCTACCCCAACTGCCGCAACAACTACTACCCTGGGTTTTTGCCGCCGGATTCGGATTCGGTTATGGTGCGGCCGCCCCCCTCTACCCTTCAATTGCCGCAGATATTTTTCAAGGTCGTCATTTTGGCCGGATTTTCGGCCTGCTTTCGTTAAATCTAGGTTTTGGCGGGGCCGCCGGAGCCTGGTTTTCCGGCCTCATCTTTGATCAGACCGGCTCATACCTAACAGCTTTTATTTTCGACATCGTTGCCCTCTGGCTCTCCTGCCTCTGTTTCTGGCTGGCCGCCCCACGCCTGATCCGTCTCAGCCACAATCGCAAAGTTGCTGATTAATGATGCTTACCAAACCTGAAAATGGATAGTTGACAATTTCTACCATTGTCACTACTTAATTAAACATGAAGAAACATTTCACGAAAAGCATCAGTCATGACCTTTTTTTCAGAATGGTAGGTTTCGGCATCGGGATGGGAGTAACCTTCCCATTCTTTACCTATTTTCTTCTTGACCTACCAACCCATAAAGTCTTCAGCCCCCTCTTTTTCTCTCTCTGTATAGCAGCCGGCATTGCCGTTGGCCTGTGCAACTACTACCTCTTCAAAATGGTGGTTGACCTTTACCTTAAACGTATCCAGTCAAAACTTACAGACTTTCGCCAAAACCTGGAAAACATGTTCTGGAAAGACGATAGTGACCTTGATCCCAAAAAATATTTTCTAGAAGTTGATTCAGCCGATACCATAGGAGCGATCACCCAGGAATATAACATCTTCATGGCTACTTTCTACCGGATTCTCAAAGCTGAACGAGATACAGCTAATTTTCTCGAACGCCTCCAGCAAAAAGTCAAGATGAAAGCGATGGCCGAAACTATAGTCGAGGTCTTCAAAGAATATTTCGGAGCTGATGGAGGCTGTCTCTACAGTTTGGAGAGTGGTCGTTTGCGACAAATTAATAACTGCCATTTAATGGTCGACAACGAGGCTCTTGACCAAGATTATTGTTACGAGATCATCAAACGGGGAGAAATGGTTGTCTTTGAAGATATCGACAACCTGCCGGTGCGCTTTAATATTGGCATTGGTTCTTTGAAACCCAATGCCATCGCTTACATGCCCCTCATCTACCAATCCCGACCGGTTGGGCTGTGCATTCTCAGTGCCAACAAAGAATTTAAGGCCAATTTTTTCTCACTTGAGAGCCGCAACCTGATTAACCAGGCCGCCCCATTTCTCCACAACAGCATACTTATGAAAAAACTGGAAGTTTTGGCTGCAGTGGATGAGCTAACCTGCCTGCTCAACCGCCGCTACGGCATGAAACGTCTCAATGAGGAGTATGAAAGGGCAAAACGACATCAGTTGCCGCTGGCTGTCACGATGATCGATATCGACAATTTCAAACAACTCAATGATACTTATGGACATCAAGCCGGCGATGAAATCCTTAAAGAATTTTCCGGACTCATTGGAGAAGAGATCAGGGTTACCGAGTTCGCCTTACGCTACGGTGGTGAGGAGTTCATGATCGTTATCCCCGGAGCCTCGGCTATAAACTGCCACAAGGTCATTGAACGCCTACGCCGCAAAGTTGAAGGCCTGAATGTCCAGTTCCAACAAAATAAGTTGAATTTTACTTTCAGCGCCGGCATTGCCGTCTACCCGGGCGAGAACATCGCCGACCAAGCTCAACTGATCAATGCCACCGACATCGCTCTCTATCAGGCTAAAGACCGAGGAAAAAACCAAATAGTCATTTATTCATCCACCGATCTGCCGAAAACCCTTAAATCATAATCCACTACATAGTGAAAAATACAAGGTAATCAATTAAATATGTACAGTTTCATTACCAACCTCATCAATGCCATCCGCAGTATTCTCGTGATCGTCCCCAACACCTGTTTCTGGGCTATATTCTGTTGCCTGTCAACCTTCACCCCCTGGTCACGACGCGGCGTCGAATTCGGCGGCAGCTGCTGGGGCTGGATAAATTTGAGACTGAATGGGGTCAAGGTCATCTACCGAGGCCTGGAGAATATCGACCCCCATCAAACCTACATGGTCATCGCCAACCATAAAAGTTTTCTTGATATCTACACAATTTTCAGTTGCCGGGCGCTCTACTGTCTCTTCGTCGCCAAACGGGAACTGACAAAAATTCCAATCTTCGGCACTGCTCTACAACGTAGCGGGTCGATAATTATTGATCGGGGCAACCGTAAAGAAGCGATCTCACGGCTTAAAGCCCAAGGCAAGATCTTAAAAAGCCGTGAAACATCAATCGTTCTCTTCGCTGAAGGAACCCGTATTCCGACATCTATCCGCTTAGGAAAATTTAAAAAGGGGGGCTTTATGCTGGCCTCGCAACTGGATCTGCCAATCCTGCCTTTAACCATCAGCAACAGCGGCAACCTGCAACCCAAAGGCAAGATCGCGATCAAACCAGGCACCATAACCCTGACCTTCAGTCCAGCTATTGAAACACCTGATTTTAATGAAGAAATCAGTCCTAGAGAGATGGTGGAAGAGATGAACAAGGTGATGGAAAAAACCAGAGAAGCGATCGACTCACACCTATTAGATTAGGGGGATTGATCACCTCACACTTTCCGCAAAAGTTCTGAGACTTCACCCAAGAAACCGTCAACTCTCATCTCACCAGACAGTTCCGGAATTTCTTTTACAACCCGGCCGCCGGCCGCCTGAAGCATTCTTTCCCGCCTCCTCTGTTGCGCCTGAAATTTTGCCTGCCAGAACGGGTGGTCGTTACAGAGTTCTAACGGCAGCATCTTGTTTAAAATAAAACCATTGACGCCAATACCGAATTTGCTCAATGAATCGGCAATGTTAAGCGCCTGTTCAACCGGCAGGCGCTCCGGGTTAGCAACCACCCAAGCGGTTGTCTCTGTTTGCAAAAGTTCGATAATTTGGGCGGTCAAATGCTTCCATCTGTTGATCAGCGCCAACGGATCTACCTTGTTGAAAACAGTTTTCACCTTCATATAAACCTTCTGGGCCTGGGTCAGGTGGGTGTAAAAGAGCTGCTGAATGAAAAGCAGATTGAGGGTAGTCACCGTCGGTGCCGTATCCCAAACAATCGTCTGGTAAGTGCCCGATTGAGCCATCGTCAAAAGATAATCGAGCATAAACTCCTCCTCAATCCCCGGAGCCCCCTCAATATAGTCGATAATTTCACGTCCGACGGGCAGAAAAGATGACAACACTGCATAAATCTCATCGGCAAATTTCTCCCGCCATAAGTCCAGAACCAATTGACGCGTTAATTCCACGGCGTCAAGATTAGCCGCAACTTCCGTGACTTTCTGGTCGAGTGGCTGAGAAAAAATCTCCGACAGGGAACCGGAAGGGTCAGTCGAAATCAGCAGGGTTTTACCCGATTGTGCATAGTGCAAAGCGGTCGCAACCGACATTGTCGTTTTCCCGACTCCGCCTTTTCCGGTAAACATCTCGATTTTTGTCATTTTTCATACCTCAACATCTATAATTCAGTACTGTCCGGTTAGCAACTTGCTATGCAAGAAATCTAGGGATATCGGGTTGTTTTCTGAAACGTCTCGCAAAATTTTGTTATTTTTCCCAGCGAACACCCTAAAGGGTATAAATTTCGCCAAAAAATTGCGACTGTTTGAGTGAGGTACGAGTGAGTTTCGCAATTTTGGCGTAATGAGCGCTGGAAAAATAAAAATTTTGCGTAAGAAGTGGAAGAAAATTACCCGATATCCCGGGTTGCAATCAGCAAACCGAACACTGCTGCCTTTAATTAAGAAAAAAAAAGGTCTCGGAAAAAACCGAAACCTTTTTGTCAAAACGCCAACTACTACCATGAAAAAAACAAACTGATTATTCCGACATTAACAAATTAAAGCTCTCTTTTAAATAGGCATAGCCCGTCCACATTGTGTAGAGAAATGCTATCCAAAGAAAAAAGATACCCACAGTATGAGCATCAGCACCCAAAAAAGGGTAATGAATAATCAAAGCTACAACCGCCACGATCTGAAAAATTGTTTTGTACTTTGCCATGGCGCTGGCGGCAATAACTACCCCCTTCTCAGCCGCTATCGCCCGCAAACCGGTAATTGCCGTCTCCCGACAGAGTATCAAACATACAATCCATGCCGGAGCCCGCTGCAAATGAACCAGCATCACCAAAGTCGACAACAATAGAATCTTATCCGCCAGGGGATCAAGCAGTTTACCAAGGGTCGATTCAAAATTATATTTTCTTGCCAGATAGCCATCAAGCCCATCGGTAATTGCAGCCACAACCACCAGGAGCGCTGTCAACAGATTCAACCAGCGACTGTCAAAATAGAGTAGTATTATAATCAGGGGAACAATAAGGATACGACTACAGGTCAAAAGGTTCGGCAGATTGGAGGGTTCACTCAATACCGACCTGAGCCTGGACAGAGATGGAGAAATAAAATTCTTGCTCAAATCCGAGAAATTATTATTCTGAGCCATTTCGGTTAATCCGTTCTTTAAGGTCTTTGCCAACTTTAAAAAATGGTAGCCGTTTCTCACCGACCTCGATTGATTCGCCGGTTTTCGGATTACGACCGGTATAGGCTTTATAATATTCGATATGAAAACTGCCAAACCCCCGTAACTCAATGCGATCTTCATCAAACAGAGCTTTTTTCATATTATCAACGACCAGATTGACAATTGTTTCAGAAACCTTGAGATTTAGGTCGGAACGATTCGCTAATTCTTCAATCAGCTCAGATTTATTCATAGTAAAACCTTGAAACCCTATAGTCTTACCAGGGCCAAACAGATAATTTTAATTATATTCGAGAACGGCAATTATTATTTAATGCGTTCGCACTTCTTAACCATCTTATTTTATTAGCAATATCTAATTGATAATGTCAAGCAATTTTTATAGGCAGCCGTCCGAGAATGCCATTTCTTAACCTTTTTTCCCACGTCCCTCGCGTTTTCGGAAAAATAATTTTACAGGAACCCCGTAAAAACCAAAATGCTCAATTATTCTATTTTCCAAATATCTTATATATGACGGTTTAATTCCTTTGATTATATTAGCAAAAATAACAAAGGTGGGGGGTGCGCTACGCACTTGAGTCGCAAAATAGAATTTCAGTGGGCGCCGATAAATCAAAGGGTGTTGATGGGCGGTTACGACATCGGAAAGCCAGCGATTCAATTCTCCGGTGCCAATTCGCCGACTGTAAACCTCATGTAAAGCCTTGAGAGTCGGAAAAATTCTTTTCATTCCCTGACCGCTCTTGACCGACAATTCCACCATCACAGGCTGGTGAATACCGAACAAGCGCTCCGCCAGATCCTCCTTTAATTCGGCCAGCAACTTTCTTTTATCAACAGTCAAAAGATCAATTTTGTTAAGCACGTAGACAACCGCCTTGCCTTTTTCATGAGCCAAAGCGGAAATTTGCAGATCCTGATCGGTAACTCCGGAAACTGCATCAATCATCAGGATCACAATTTCGGCAAAATCTATGGCCCGCAGGGTTGCGACATTACTTAGACTTTCAACCATTTCATGAACCCGGGCTCGGCGCCTGAGACCAGCTGTATCGAGAAAAAGATAGTTTTGTTGATCATGAACCAGAGCCACCTGAACTGCATCGATCGTAGTTCCCGGTCGCGCGCTAGTTGTCAAACGCTCACTTCCGATTAGATAATTGAGTAAAGAGGATTTTCCGACATTCGGTTTTCCGACCACCGAGACCCGGATTAATTCATTTTCATTTTCACTTTCACTCTCTCTTTCAGCCTCCTCTTCGACCGGCGGCAGAATTTCTGCCAGAGCCTCTTTCAAAGTGGCAATACCCTCACCATGTTCAGCGGATATCTGGTAGAGTTGTTCCATCCCCAAGGCATAAAAATCAACACTGTCCTGCTGCACACGATGTGACTCACACTTATTTATAACCCACAAAATCGGTTTTCCGCTACGGCGTAGATAGCGGGCAAGTTCTCCATCTTCAGCACTCACCCCGCTCTGCCCATCCAACAGAAAAATGATAATATCCGCCTCATCTACCGCCGCCCGGGTCTGGATCCCGACATCTTTTTGCAATGCATCTTCACCCGCAAAGACCAACCCCCCGGTATCAACCAGCAGACACTCCTTACCTTCAACCTGAAGCTCGGCAAAAAGACGATCACGAGTAACTCCTGGCGTATCGGCAACAATCGCCCGCCGCGCCTTTAAGAGTCGATTAAACAGAGTCGACTTCCCAACATTGGGTCGACCAACAATCACCACACAACTTTTCATCTAAGACTTCCATATTCATACGTTAACTAAAAAAATAACAATCACGGCTGGGCCGGTCATTTAATATGTTTTTTACATTTTTGCAAGTTTTACAACCATTTCAGGGTTAGCAAAGATCATAAAATCAAGAGTTTTTGCTTGCCAATAGACTATCACTCATGTATAGGTAAAGGTCACTTTTTAAGCCGCCTGTCTATTAGTCGGGTGATTTTTCATAAGCAGTAAAACCTCTAATTTAAACTATGGATTAAACAGATTTATGTCGGCAATGAAAAAAAATCAGGATATGAAGCCTTTCTATAAAAACCTGGCCCTCTGGCTTGTGATCTGCCTCATTATGATCATGGTTTTCAATGTTTTCAACAACCCCGGAGGAGTCGCAAAGCATGAAATCGGCTTTAGCGAATTCATCGAACTGATTGACTCCGGCCAGATCAGTGAAGTCACTATACAGGGGCAAAATATCTCCGGCACCTACGGTTCTACTGCATTTAAAACGTATACACCGGATGACCCTTCCCTGGTAAAAATGCTGCGCGATAAAGGCATTCGCATCACGGCTAAACCTGAAGATCAGTCCCCTTTATGGCAATCGATCCTGATCTCCTGGTTTCCGATGCTTCTTTTGATTGGGGTCTGGGTCTTTTTCATGCGTCAAATGCAGGGCGGCGGGGGTAAGGCTATGTCATTTGGCAAAAGCCGGGCAAAACTCCTTAATGAAGACCAGAAAAAAGTCACCTTTAAAGATGTTTCCGGTATTGAAGAAGCCAAGGTTGAACTCGAAGAGATCATCAATTTTTTAAAGGAACCCAAAAAGTTCACCCGCTTAGGCGGCAAGATTCCTAAAGGGGTTTTGCTCGTCGGAGCTCCGGGAACCGGGAAAACCCTGCTCGCCAAAGCGATTGCCGGTGAAGCCGATGTTCCTTTTTTCAGTATCAGTGGATCGGACTTTGTCGAAATGTTTGTCGGCGTCGGAGCTTCGCGCGTCCGCGATCTTTTCATCCAGGGCAAAAAAAATGCCCCCTGCCTGATCTTTATTGATGAAATCGACGCCGTCGGCCGCCATCGCGGTGCCGGTTTGGGTGGTGGACATGACGAAAGAGAACAGACCTTAAACCAGCTCTTGGTCGAGATGGATGGTTTTGAATCCAATGACGGAGTAATCCTGCTGGCCGCCACCAACCGGCCAGATGTCCTTGATCCGGCCCTGCTCAGACCGGGACGTTTTGACCGTCAGGTAATCGTCCCTAACCCCGATGTTAAAGGACGGGAAGGAATCCTCAAAGTCCATGCCCGCAAAGTGCCGCTGGCCAAAGATGTCGACCTCATGGTCGTCTCCCGCGGAACCCCCGGCTTTACCGGGGCTGACCTTGCCAACCTGATCAACGAAGCCAGCCTCCTGGCCGCCCGAACCGACAAAAAAGAGGTTGAGATGATCGACCTTGAAGAAGCCAAAGATAAAGTCATGATGGGAGCTGAAAGGCGAAGCCTGGTGATCAGCCCTGAAGAGAAGAAAAACACCGCTTATCACGAAGCCGGCCACGCTTTAGTAGCCCGACTTTTACCGGGAACCGACCCGATCCACAAAGTAACCATTATTCCCCGAGGTCGGGCTCTGGGCCTGACTCAGCAACTGCCGATTGATGAACGTCACACCTACAACAAAGATTATCTAGTCAACAACATAATTGTTCTGATGGGTGGTCGAGTTGCTGAAGAGCTCGCTTTGAACCACATTACGACCGGAGCCGGCAATGACATTGAACGAGCCACCGAACTGGCCCGCAAGATGGTTTGTGAATGGGGTATGGGGCGTATGGGGCCGGTCAGTTTCGGCAAAAAAGAGGAACATGTCTTCCTCGGCCGGGAGATGGCCCAAAATCGTGATTTCAGTGAAAAAACAGCCATCGAAATTGATGACGAAATCAAGGAGGTTGTCAACGATGCTTACGCTGAAGCCCTGAAACTGATAGGTGACAACCGCAAATCACTTGACAACCTGGCTCTAGCGTTACTTGAAAAAGAGAGTATCAACGGTACTGAAGTTGACGAACTCATCGGCATCGCACCGACAGACAAGGAAACCGGCGATGATGTTCCCGTAAAAAGCGGTGACCAGGAAGCGTAAACCTAACCCGGAAAAGCCGGAACCAATAGGCCGCCTCTATTTGTGTGAATTTGTGTCCATTTGTGGTTCCGCTTTTTCAACCACAGATAAACACAAATCAACACAAATTTAACTGTGCCAATTTAAAGATTTAGGTAACAGCCTGAAAGTGATGAAGTTATAAGTGCAAAAAGAAAATTACGACAAGACTGAAAAAACTAAGGCCCACTTTCTCGGGGAAAAGTGGGATATTGTCAAAAAAATTTCAGCGGAAAAAGCCTTAAAGCCCGATATTCTGATTGTTGAAAACAAAGAGCAATTCCTTGTCGCCAAAGATTTTCGGGGCAAAGCCTGGATGGCTCAATACCTCTGGGGACCGCTCAACATCGGCTATGAAAAATTCCTTTTAAATAAACTTGCAGGTGTCGCAAAGATCCCCCAAGTTATCGGCCTGGAAGACTACAACTGCCTGCTCATCAGCCGTATTGAAGGTGATGAGATCAAAAAATGCAGCCATCTTCTGGCGCAGGATTTTTTTGACCAGCTCCTGAAGATTGCCGATGACCTTCACGCAAGAGGTGTGCTCCATCTCGACCTCGGCCACAAAAGCAACATCATGGTTGATCAAAATGGCAACCCGGCAATTATCGACTTTAACGCTTCGCTCTACCTGCCGCCGAACTCTCTCTTTCGCCCTCTGATCCGCCTGCTGGGCAAAGTCGACCGCTACTCAATTCTCCGTCTGAAAATAAAATTTCGGCCTCAGGATGCCTGCCCGGCTGAAAAAAGGGGAGTTGAAAAATTTTTACGCTTAAGAAAGTTGTGGTTTTTTGACCGTTTATTAAGAAAGATAACCAATTACGCTAAAAAAGCCGGTTCCCATAACTGAGGTTTACTTGAATAATGCGCAACTACCATGTTCGACTTCTGGATATCAAAAAGGCCGATGATGCGGCGGCTTTAATGCAACAAATCGGCACCGATATCCACGGCGTCAGCCTCATGAAGAACAAGATGGTTCACTACAATTTTCGGGTGGGCCCGCTCCCTCCGGGTGCCGCCAATATCATTAAACAGGAGATGCTTTCCGTCGGCGGCGAAGCCGCCGTCACTCGCGGAGTCATTAACTGCAGCGCCGACAACAGTGACGCTATCTTAAGTGCGACCCGGAAACAATTTCGTAAATTCTGCCAAAAACTTCGCGCCCAGCCTTTTTCTCTGGCCTTGATGGCTGACCAAATCCAGGCATCACTCCAACTTCAAGAAAAAAACACAGGGCTCCCCTTTAAATGCCGGGGTCTTGATCTTGACCTGAAACAACGCTCACTAATCATGGGCATTCTCAATGTCACTCCGGACTCATTTTCCGACGGCAATCGCTTCTTCACCCCGGAAGACGCCCTCAACCAAGCCCGGAATATGGTCGAAGAAGGAGCCGATATTCTTGATATCGGCGGCGAATCGACCCGCCCCGGAGCCGCCCAGGTCAAGGAAGCTGAAGAGCTTAATCGGGTATTGCCGATAATCAAGGTTCTGCGCCGAGATTTCCCGGAACTACCGATCTCAATTGATACCTACAAAAGTAAGGTAGCCGCTGCCGCCCTTAATGCCGGAGCCGATATAATCAACGACATCAGCGCTTTCAATTTTGATCCGAAAATGGTCGATGTCGCTGCCTCAACCAACGCTTATACATGTCTCATGCACATTCAGAAAACCCCGAATGCGATGCAGACAGATCCGGCTTACAACGATCTTTTTGCCGAAATATGTAAATATTTCGAAAAGAGTATCAAGCTCGCAATTGATGCCGGAGTCAAAAAGGAAAAACTCATACTTGACCCCGGTATCGGCTTCGGCAAGACCCTCGAACACAATCTTTTGCTCTTAAAACACCTTAGAGATTTTACCGGCTTCGGCTTGCCGTTACTAATCGGCACCTCGCGCAAATCATTTATCAGCAAACTAACCGGTGACCCGGTCGACCAGCGCCTCTCCGCTTCACTGGCCACAGTCGCTCAGGCTTTAACTAAAGGGGCCAACATTGTCCGCGTCCATGATGTTGCCGCCACCAAACAGGCAATCACCGTAATTGACGCCATCAACCACATACAGAGATGACAAAGAGTAAAACGTCCATCTACTTCGTTGCGCAAAACCTTCGTCACTGCGGCGTACTTAATGTACGCCTCGTTCCTCAGGCTTCGCGCGCCTCGCATCTGAACATTTTACTTTGTCATCTCCATTTTGACATTTCACAACCTTATTAGCGCTATTATCGCTGACACTTTATAAACCATGGCCGACTTTTTTGAAACCCTGCTTAACAGTCGCTGGCTCGACTTTATCGATATTATTATCGTGGCCATCCTTATATATCAGGTGTTGCTGATTATTCGCGGAACCCGGGCTTTTCAGATTCTTCTGGGCCTTTTTCTGATCTTTATCATCTACCAGCTCTCCCTGCTCCTCGGTTTTTATACCCTGCACTGGCTCCTCAACGGTTTTTTAAGTTCAATTGTCCTGATTGTCATCGTTTTGTTTCAAAATGAATTCCGCCGGGCCTTGGCCAAATTCGGCAAGACCTCATTCACCATCAACCGGGCTGAAGAGCTCAACTCTCTTGACAAGATCATCAAAGCCTGCACAACTATGTCGTTAAAAAGGATTGGCGCATTAATTGTCTTTACTCGCGAAAACAAGATTCCCGTCATCGTTGAGGGCGGGGTTGAAATTAATGCCAAGGTCAGTGACGCTCTCTTGCTCAGCATTTTCAATCCATCATCACCAATTCATGATGGTGCGGTGATTATTGATAAAGGAAAGATTGTCGCAGCCGGCTGTTTTCTCCCTTTGGCCATTGACCCCATGATCGAGAATATGTACGGCACCAGGCACCGGGCGGCGATGGGAATTTCCGAAGACACCGATGCCGTGGTCGTGGTCGTCTCCGAAGAGACCGGCAAAATATCACTTTCGATCGGCGGTAAAATAACCAAAGAGCAGAATCCCGAATCCTTAAGTCGAGTTCTTAATAATATTTTTTCTCCAAACCGAAAGAAATCGGGCTTTTTTACCTCACTACAACGTATTTTTCGTAGTTAAAAACCAAAATCATGGCCAAAATACGATCACTTTTTTTTGAAAACCTGACCCTTAAAATTCTGTCAATCATCTTGGCGGCATTTCTCTGGTTTTTTGTTTCCGGTAAAAGCAAAACTGAATTGGCTTTAAGTGTCCCGGTTGAGTTTACCTCGATTCCGACTAACATGAATATCATCACCAAGGTGCCTACCAGTATTCATATCAGAGTCAAGGGAACCAAGACCCTGCTCCGCCCTCTGACCGTCAAACCGCCTTCTTTAACTATTAATCTGGCTAAAGCCGTAAGCGGTAAAAATGTAATTCGACTGGCGCAGGAGACCTTTAGCGATCTTCCCTTGGGAGTTGATGTCGTTAATCTCGACCCCGACACCCTGATAATTTACCTCGATCGATTCGTCAAAACCACCCTGCCGATTGAGATAAAAACTATCGGGACCCCCCCAAGAGGGTTTCAAATCAGAGAGATAAACATATCGCCGACGACAGCCCAATTCAGGGCTTCCGAGGAGTATCTCAAGGAACATGATATTGTCTTCTCCGAACCAATAGATGTCAGCCAACTGCGGCAGGACACAAAAGTTTCACTCAGTTTAATGCTTCCGCCGGACGAACTTAAGGCCCTTGACCCTAAACTCAAGATCTCGGCCACCATCGAGATCGGCGAGACCCAGGCTCAAAGAGTCATAAAAGGGATCAGGGTAGACTTTCAAAACCGCAACAAAGAGATCGGCCGCATCGGCATCAGCAACTACTTTGTCGACCTTGTAGTTGAATGTCCGCTCTTGATGCAGATCGATGACATCCGTAAACAGGCCCACATCAGCGTCGATCTGGCTCCCTTGCTGAAAAACAAGGGGGATGGTTACTACACCTTCCCCATCCAGGTAAGCCTGCCGGATAAAGTGAACCTCCTGACCATAGATCCGACTGAAGTAGAGATCGTATTCAAGAAAACCGACCCTTAAGAAAAGGAAACTACTTACTATGCAGAAACTCTTTGGTACCGATGGCGTCCGGGGAACTGCCAACATCGACCCGATAACTGCTGAAATCGCCCTCCAGATCGGCCGGGCCACGGCTTATATCTGCAAAAACAAAGAACACCGACACAAGATAGTCATCGGCAAAGATACCAGAATCTCCGGCTACATGCTGGAGAGTGCGTTGGTTTCCGGGATCTGCTCAATGGGGGTTGACGTCCTCCTTATCGGGCCGATGCCGACCCCGGGTATTGCCTTTATTACCCGCAGTATGCGAGCCGATGCCGGAATGGTTATTTCGGCCTCACACAACCCTTTTCAGGATAATGGTATTAAAATATTTTCCCGTGATGGTTTCAAGCTCCCTGATAGTGAAGAGTCCCGGATTGAAGATTTAATCTTTAATCAAACAATTGACCAGTTGCGCCCCACCGCTGATGACATCGGTAAAGCTTTTCGCATTGATGATGCCAACGGTCGCTATATTGTTTTTCTCAAAAACACCTTCCCCGACCATCTCACTCTGGAAGGCATGAAACTGGTTATAGATTGCGGTAACGGTGCCGCCTATAAGATTGCTCCGGCGGTTTTTAACGAACTTGGAGCCGAAGTCATTACGATCGGTATCGATCCGGACGGAAAAAACATCAATTCAGGCTGCGGCTCCCTCTACCCGGAGAAACTGCAACAAAGAGTAATCGATGAGCAGGCCCATATCGGCATCGCTTTTGATGGGGATGCCGACCGGGTCATCTTCGTCGATGCCACCGGCAAAGTGGTCGACGGCGACCAGGTCATGGCGATCTGCGCCCTCCATATGCAACGCCAAAAAATACTTAAAAAAAGTACCGTCGTCGCTACGGTGATGAGTAATATGGGACTGGAAAAAGTATTGAACGAGGCTGATATCAACCTGGTTCGCACCCAGGTTGGTGATCGCTATGTGGTTGAGGAGATGCGGGCTAAAAACTATAACTTCGGCGGTGAGCAATCGGGCCATCTGATCTTCATGGATCACAACACTACCGGCGACGGCATTCTTTCAGCCCTACAAGTCCTAGCCGTCATCGTCGAAGAGGGAAAATCTCTAGCCGATCTCGCTTCGGTCATGGAAATTTTCCCCCAAATCCTGATCAACGTCCCGGTCAAAAAGAAAACCTTAGTCACCGAGGTGCCGGCCTTAAGCCGCCAAATTGCCGAAGTCGAAAGAAATCTACAAGGTCATGGACGCCTGCTGATCCGTTATTCGGGCACGGAGAACAAACTTCGTATAATGCTTGAAGGGGAAAATTACGACGAAATCAAAAACTATGCAGAAGGGTTGGCCGACTTAGTCCGTAAGCTTCTGGGATAAAACTTTTTTTCTGATGCCCAAAGCATCAAGACCGAGGTCATGGCGCAACTGGGCCGGGGTTCCATGCGGAACAAAACGGTCGGGCAAACCGGTGGTTACGACACGGGCCGACCAGAGATTTCCGGCTGCCATAAACTCTAAAACGCCGCCGCCAAAACCGCCTGCGACCACATTCTCTTCGAAGGTAAAGACCCATTTAAACTCTTCCAGACAAGTTTGCAGAAGCTCTTCGTCAAAGGGTTTCACATAACGACAATTAACCACCTGACAATCAATCCCATCCTCAGTGGCGAGTTGTTCAGCCGCCGCCAAGACCGGCGCAACACAGGATCCGACCGCCAGCAGCACTGCATCCCGACCCGGGCGTAACACCTCCCAACTGCCTCGGGGCAACTCTTTGAACTCTTTATCCAACTCCACTCCGAGACCGTTGCCGCGCGGATAACGAATCGCTGTCGGCCCGTCAATCGTTAAGGTCGTAAAGAGCATATGCTGAAATTCATTCTCATCTTTGGGCGCCATAATCGTCATATTGGGAATCATTCTGAGATATGAAAGATCAAAGGTGCCATGATGAGTAGGGCCGTCTTCACCGACAACGCCGGCCCGGTCAAGACAGAGGGTGACCGGCAGATTCTGCAAAGCAACATCATGCAACACCTGATCAAAAGCCCGTTGCATGAAGGTCGAGTAGATGGCAACAAAAGGCCGCAATCCCCGACTTGCCATACCGGCAGCCATAGTCACCCCATGCTGTTCGGCAATCCCGACATCATAAACCCGGTCGGGGAATTTTTCGGCCATCATTTCAACCCCGGTTCCCGCCGGCATGGCCGCTGTAATCCCGACGACCCGTTCATCGGTGGCGGCAAGCGTCGTCAAAGTGCGACCGAAAATCGACGTATAACTGGGGGGAGATTTTTTCTCTGCACCAAGTTTACGACCGCTGGCGATATCGAAAGGTCCAATCCCATGAAAAAGCGCCGGATCGGCCTCGGCCGGGCTATAACCTTTACCTTTTTTGGTAACCACATGCAGAAGAATCGGGCCGTCAAGATGAGTTAAATTTTCAAAAGTTTCAATCAGGGTGGCAAGATCGTGCCCGGGCATCGGCCCGACATATTGAAAGCCAAGATCTTCAAAAATTGTCCCGACCGGAATGACAAACCCTTTAAACGACTCTTCAGCCCTTTTCACCATTTTGAAAACACTATCACCAACCTTGGGAATATTGGTCAGTACCGATTTCACATCGTGGCGCAGGCGATTAACCGCAGAACCGGTTAGAATCCGGTTAAGATAGGCTGACATGGCTCCCACATTTGGCGAGATCGACATCTCATTATCATTCAAAACAACAATCAGATCACGATCTAAGGAGCCGGCATGATTCAAAGCTTCGAAAGCTAAGCCCGCCGTCATTGAACCATCCCCGATAATGGCTACCGTGCGTTGGCGTTTTTTCTGGTGTTCGGCCGCCAGAGCCATACCGAGGGCGGCCGAAATTGAGGTGCTGGAGTGACCGACATTAAAGGTATCGTATTCACTCTCCTCTCTTTTGGGGAAACCACTTAACCCTCCAGCCTGCCTCAAGGTGGCAAAACGCTGGGCTCGGCCGGTAAGAATCTTATGCGCATAAGCCTGATGGCCAACATCCCAGACCAAAAGATCACGAGGGGTGGCGAAGACATAATGCAAGGCAATCGTGAGTTCTACGACACCCAGAGATGAGGCCAGATGGCCGCCATTGCGAGCCACGATCTCAATAATCAGACTCCGGATTTCAGCCGCCAAATGCGGCAAATCTTCAACCCTGAGCCCCCTAAGATCACTCGGATCGTTAATTTTTTCCAGTAACTTCATCATAATAAAATAAATACATAAATAAATATTATAGAAGATCTTCCAGCGTGTAACTATAACCATCTACAATTTTTTTCAAACGATACAGAGCCGCTTTTTCAAGCTGACGAATTCTCTCTCTGGTGAGATTCAGTTGCCCGCCGATCTCTTCCAACGTCTGGCCCTCTTCTTCAGAAAGACCATATCGTTTGGTTATCACCAGCCGCTCTTTAGGTCTCAATTCATCGAGCCAACAGAGGATAATTTTCAGGCGCAGATCATGATCAAGAATATCTAATGGGTTTTCATTTTTGTCATCTGCGAGCTGTTCCAGCGAAAGTGTCCCGCCCCCCCCGTCTTCACGATCACGATCACTATTCGCACTATTGCCGGAAGTCAATGTAACAAGGTTATTGAGACGAGCCAAAGATGGAGTAAAGGAGGTAAACTTATGACCGATATAGTCGGCAACCTCTTCAAAACTGGGTTCACGACCATATTCACGAATATATTTCTGTCGGCCCTTAATGTAGGTATTGAATTCATCGACAACATGAACCGGCAGACGGATAATTTTACTTTGGCTGATCAGAGCCCGACTCATATATTGACGAATCCACCAAACCGCATAGGTTGAGAAACGACACTTAAATTTCGGGTCAAAACGTTCGACCGCCCGAATTAAGCCGAGATTACCCTCCTCAATCAGATCCTCGGTCGGCAGACCCCGATTCTGATAATGCTTGACCAAGTGAACAACCAACCTCAAGTTGGCCTCAATCATTTTTTTCCGGGCCTCTTCGTCTCCACTCTGAACTCGTTTGGCAAGATCGACCTCTCCGACTTCATCAAGCAGAGGAATGCCGCGAATATCTTCAAGGTACGACTCAAGAGCGCCGCCGGAAAAAATATGTTTATCCTCTCCCGCCACGTCCCACCAACTTTACAAAACTGCAAGCCAATAAACGCTCACTTTGAAAATCATTATCCCCGTGCCGGGTGATACGATAAAGATACTGTCCCTTATCGGTAGCCAGAGGAATCACCAACTTACCACCAACTACCAGCTGTTGCAAAAGCGGGAGTGGAGGTTTTTCAGAAGCGACGGCTGAAACCACAATTGCATCAAATGGAGCCGCGTCCGGCCAGCCATAACTACCATCAAAAATTTTGACCAGTACGTTAGTGCACTCCAACTGATCCAACAACCGTCTCGCCGGAATCGCCAAAGAACGCAAACGCTCAATCGCATAAACCTTTTCAACCAAACCGGAGAGCAGAGCTGTCAGATAGCCCGAACCCATGCCGATTTCAAGCACCTTCTCGCTACCACCAAGACCTAAAAATGACAACATAAAGGCGACTATATAAGGTTGGCTGATAGTCTGAGCCTCGCCGATAGGCAGAGGTGAATCACCATAGGCCTGATGGGCCAATCCCGGCTCAACAAAAAGATGACGCGGTATCCGCCGCATTACATCAAGGATGCGGCGGTCATTAAGGCCACGGGCAACAATCTGCTCTTCGACCATTTTTTTACGCAACAGAGCGTAATCCATAAAAGGTAAATCCTTTTACTTAATTTAAGTAAAAACTAACACTAAACATAAACTTTTCAATCTAGCGTAATCTTGAGACAAATGCAACAGGTAAGAAATTTTAACTACTCAGCGTAATCACCTTAAAGCCACTACAAATGGTGCGAACATTGGCTTCGCCCGGCTTCGAGGGGGACACAGCTCAGATCGGCAAGCGGCTTGGCAGCCGCCGCCTGGAGCAATGTCCCCATACCGAGACAGTTTGAAAAAACTACGCTGAATAGTTACAGAAATTAGTAACTATTCCCATATTTACTCGATATATTTTTCTGCCATAATTGCGGCCGTAGCCCCGTCGGCAATTGCGGTGGCAACTTGACGTAAAGGTTTCTGCCGGACATCACCGGCCGCAAAAAGGCCGGGACATGAGGTTTTGGTATCCTCGGAAGCCTTTATGTAACCTTGCTCATCCATCTCAACCAGGTCTTTGACAATTTCACTGTCGGCTTTCATTCCTACATAAATAAAAGCCCCGGCTACCGGAAGCAGACGTTCTTTATCATTTTTAAGGTTTTTAACGCGCACCCCTTCGACCTCTTTTTCACCAACGATCTCCAACGGCACATGCGACCAGACAAACTCAATTTTAGGATTGGCGAAGGCTTTTTCCTGGACAATCTTTTCCGCCCGCAACTGATCCCGACGGTGAATAATATAGACCTTACTGGCAAATTTCGTCAAAAACATAGCCTCCTCGACGGCTGAATTGCCACCCCCGATAACCGCCAGTTCCAGGTCACGAAAAAAAGCTCCATCACAAGTCGCACAATAGGAGACTCCAGCCCCCCTGAGGCGCTCTTCTCCGGGAATGCCAAGCGGTGTCCACCCGCTGCCGGACGCAATAATCAGACTTTTACAAAAAAGTTCATCACGGTTGGCGCAAGTAACCAAAAAACCCGCATCCCGGCGTTCAACCTTCAGTCCTTCCTGAAATTGGCGAACTTCAAGACCAAAACGTTTGGCCTGAGTCTCAAACAGAGGCCCGATCTGGGCGCCGGCGATACCTTCAGGAAAACCTGGATAATTATCGACCATCTCCGTTGTCGCAATCTGGCCGCCCATCATCATCTTCTCTAACAAAACACATTTCATGCGAGCCCTGGCCGCATAAAGACCGGCGGTCAATCCGGCCGGTCCACCACCAATAATCAAAACATCAAAACTGTTTTCATTTTCCGACATGAGTATCTCCTTTTGCAACTGAACATTCACGCAATTTAAAGTTTTTCAAATTATAGATAAAATTTTCCGGGGCAAGCTCTTTTTGCAGCGTAAATTGGCGCAAAGTCAGACTGATCCGACCGCTGTGACTAAGAGCCTCAACATTATGGGCCATAAGACGGTTATCGGCAAGCGTCTCCAGGTCATCAAGCCGAACATGCATCTCATCTCCGTTTTTAAAACGAATAACCTTGTTAAGATAACGTCCTTTATCGGTGACCAGATAGTCAAACGAGGCTTGTTTTCCGTAAGTTCTATCATCCTCTTCGGGAGAACTGAAGAGCAGAGGCCAGTACCTGAAAAATTGCGTCGCCACAGACCAATCAAGATTCTCCTTTTGCTCAAACAGGTTCTTAAAATCAGCCGTTAGACCATGCCAGGTTAATCTTTGCCGGGAATCGGAAAACCAAAATTGATCGTCCACCATAAGCAACTGTCCGGCAACCGAACCCCAAGGCGTAAGCCATTGTATTTTCAAACGTTCCGGGGGCTCAAGAAAAAGACGTACCTTATGTTTACCCTTCCGGCCATCAGTCGCTCTCCAGGATAATATAGCTGTACCCTTAAGGCTCTCCAATTCAGCCATCCGCGTCCAGGCCGCCCGACCGTCGCCCGCACCCCCAACTAAATGACCCGGTTCAAGCGGCGGCCGACTACAGCCAGCAAATCCCAAAAGAAGCAGAAAAGAGACGTATATTAGCTTGCAAACTTTCACATTCATATAAAAATCAACGCTGAAAACGTTTCTCTATCTCACTTCTATCCAGCGCAAAATAGAACGGGCGACCGTGCGGACAGGTGTGGGCTAAAGAGGTTTTATCAAGTTTTTCGAGCAGAGTCCGAATCTCTAAAACAGTTAAAGATTGATTCGCTTTGACGGCCATTCGACAGGCAAGACGGGCCAGCATCGCATCGATAACGGCTGATTCTTGACCACTGCCGCCACTTGCGATATCGGCCAGGGTCTCCAAGAAAACATTGTCGACCTGCAAACCGTCAACCAGCATCGGAACCGTCTTGAGAACCAACGTGTGCGGCCCCAAAGATTCAAACTCAAAACCTAAACTATTAAGCAGCTCACGACACTCTTGAGCCTGGTTCTCTTCACTTGGTGTACACTCAACCTGGATCGGCAAAAGCAGACGCTGGGCCGCACTGCTGCCTAATCGCTTACTTTTAAGATCCTCAAAAATAACCCGTTCGTGGGCCGCATGCTGGTCGAGCATGTAGCATTTATCTTGAAATTGCAAAACTATATAGGCGTTCCAGAGAGAACCTATAATTGTCATAGCCGAAAAAAAGCCGGTCGCAGGACTCTGCATACCAGGCAAGCTCTCTGCACCGTTAGCAGAAGAAGATAGTGATGAAAAAGAGGAGAGATCAGCGGGTCGAGACTCAACTACCTGCCCCGTTCCACCATTTTGAGAGCTAATCCGAGATGAATCGTATGCAGATTTAGGGTAACTGCCACCAATCGATACTGAGGATCGAGGAAAGGTTGGGTTCGAAAACCCCGAAGAGAGCCCCCGACAATCTATATCCTCTGGTTCTGATTTTTCATAAAAGGTTGGCGGCAGAGAATTCTCCTGTGGTTCGTCTGGAGAAAAAGCCGTCGGCGCACTAATATCTCTCCCCTGCCCCCCGACCGGGGCAAAAAAATCGGTTGACGAATTTAAAGATGGATAACCACTCAAGGTTTCCGCTACAGCTTGGCGAATCAGACCAAAAAGGCGGCCGCCATCGGCAAAACGAACCTCCTCTTTAGCGGGATGAACATTAACATCAACCGCCCCATCGGCAACCGTCAAAAAAAGAGCCACCGCCGGATAGCGGCCCCGAGGCAAAGTCCCTTCGTAAGCTTTTATCAGAGCCTGGAGCAGAGCCTTGTCGCGCACCGCCCGACGATTGACAAAAAAGTAGAGATGGCGACTGTTTGAACGCTGAACCACCGGCAGACTGACATAACCTCTGACCTTGACCTCATCGCCGCCAACCTCGTTAAGTTCACGCAGTTGATCATCAAGTTCAAGCCCTAAAACGGAAGCCACCCGATCGATCTCACGATCACCTTGGGTCGCGTTGAGCAAACGCCGGCCATTGTGTTCAAGCAGGAAAGAGCATTCGGGATGGGACATGGCGAAACGCTGCAAGCGTTCTAAAACCGCACCTCTTTCGGTATTGGTCGTTTTTAGAAATTTTTTGCGCGCCGGAACCGAATAGAAGAGATCGGCAACTGTAATCTTAGTTCCGACCGGTGAACCCACCGACACTTCACGAATTTCACCCCCGGCGGCAACCTCAATTTTGACCGCCGCCTCCATCTCTCGGGTACGAGAGGTCAATGTAAAACGGGAAACGGCAGCAATACTAGGCAGAGCCTCGCCGCGAAAACCGTAGCTGCTGACCCCGAAAAGATCAGCCGCAGATCTGATTTTACTGGTAGCATGACGTTGCAGAGCGAGACGAGCTTGAGCTGAATCCATACCGTAACCATTATCGGTCACTTCAATCAAGTTTTTCCCGCCCTCTTCAATAACCACTTTGATCTGATCAGCCCCGGCATCAAGGGCATTTTCAACCAACTCCTTAACCACGGAAGCCGGCCGTTCAACCACCTCACCAGCCGCAATCTGATTGCAAACCTCGGGCGGTAGGAGACGAATTTCAGGGTTAATTTTACAACTCATTAATAGTATCTCGCTTGATGTTCACGCATTATCTCCCCCGGCACCAGATAAAAAAAGAGTCGACAGGCAAGAAAAATAACCAACAAATCATCAACCTGCCCCAACCCGGGAATGACAAAGTCGGGCAAGAGATCATATGGCGAAAAAAAATAGGCCACAGCAGACAAGGGGATGAGCTTCAGATGAAAAGGCACCCTGCGATCCCCCATCAGACTCCAGCAAAGCTTTCCCGCCAACAACCAGCGCTGCCACCAACCGGGACTGCTTAAGAGATTTTTATTATTTAAGCGACTCATAAATTTTTATTAGCAATAAATTTTGTAACTGTTCAGCGTAATCACCTTAAAGCCACTACAAATGGTGTGAACATTGGCTTCGCCCGGCTTCGAGGGGGACACAGCTCAGATCGGCAAGCGGCTTCGCCGCCGCCTGGAGCAATGTCCCCGCATCGAGATCGTTTGAGGACTACATCATGCTGAATAGTTACTAAATTTTTCGACTTCATCAACCAGGGCTTGAACCAGTTCACTCTCCGGCAATTTCCCTAAAACTTCACCTTGACGAAACAGGAGTCCGACCCCCTTGCCTCCGGCAATCCCGAAATCGGCATGCCGGGCTTCACCGGGACCATTGACAACACAACCCATGACCGCAATCTTCAAGGGTTCCTGAATATGGGCCAGAGCTTTTTCAACCTCATCCGCAAGTTGGATCAGGGCCACCTCGGTACGCCCGCAGGTGGGACAAGAGATAAGTTCAATTCCCCGTTGGCGCAGGCCCAGACTTTTTAAAATCTCAAAGGCGACAAAAATCTCCTCTTCCGGAGCCGCCGTCAGCGAAACCCTTAAAGTATCACCCAACCCTTCGCCAAGCAACAGGGCCAGCCCCACGGCCGATTTTATTGAGCCCCGCAATTTGGTACCGGCCTCTGTAATTCCGACATGAAAAGGGTAATCGACCTTTTTTGCCAATAAACGGTAGGCGGCCAAAGTAGCCATAACATCGGAAGATTTCAGAGAGATCTTGATAAGCGCAAAATTCTCGTCTTCCAACAGCCGAACATGGCCCAGAGCACTCTGAACTAAAGCTTCAGGGGTATAGCCATACCTCTCAACCACCTCTTTTTCAAGAGAACCGCCATTGACGCCGATGCGAATCGGAATCGCCCGATCGCGACAGGCGGCGACAACCTCGCGCACCCGAGCCGCACTGCCGATATTGCCGGGATTAAGGCGCAAGCCGTCAACCCCCTGTTCAACGGCGATAAGCGCCAGACGATGGTTGAAATGGATATCGGCAATCAACGGAATGCCAATCTCTTTCTTGATCAAAGAGAGCTTATTTGCCGCTATCTCATCCGGCACCGCCACCCGCACAAGTTCGCAACCAACCCGCTCAAGCCGTTGAATCTGGGCGACCGTCGCCGCCACATCACGGGTATCGGTATTGGTCATTGACTGCACCGATATCGGAGCCCGGCCACCGATTGCAACCTTACCCAAATCAATTTTCCGACTTTGTCGCCGCGGCCAAAAACTCAAAACTTTTCCCCAATTTCTAATTGATTCTTATGACGCAGGCATGGCATACCATTTCTTCTAATAATCCTCAAGCTTTTAAAAGATAATAGCGTCGTAAAACTCACTTTTTGGCCAGACTTTTAAGCAGATGTTTTGCGGCTAATAGCGGATGAGCTTTTAACATTCTCGGCCCGGCATAGCGCATCACCGCTTTTATCTTTTTCTGCATTGACGGTTTATAACAGTGAATCGGACATCTCCCGCAAGTCGTCCTCTCTTCTTGCAACGGACATTGCCGTACCCTCTCAATTGCATACTCCAACAATTCCCGACAGGACTCACAAGGTGGTGTGCTTTGGTGGTGATCACGACAATAAAGGTCTATCATCACACTGATTGTTTCCCTCTCTTCAGCCAGAGCCGGGGTATCGGCAACTTTGTTTATTATTCCTTTTTCACTCATCTTTTAATTTCCTGCGCTTTAGTTTTTGTTAAGTTCAAGAGGTTGGTTTGTTCTTTTGCTTTGCTCTCACTAACGGGGTCACATCTTGACAAATGGCGGATTAAAACTTTGACTTTGCACGAACCTTACGGCCGCCAAGTGTCAAGAAATGACCCCAGCCGAGACAGATTGAACAAAAACTGCGACAAAAACATTACCACAAATTGTCAAATTTACCCTGACTTAAGTCAATGCACAACTTTTCAGTAATCATTACTATTGACATTTAAACTGGTGGTCATTATTTTTCCAAAAACTAACGCTGAGAGAACCCGCAGTTAAATGTTCTGTAAGACACTAATCTTTTACCCGTAACCATCTAAAACTATGCATTATACTGTTTTCGACACCCCCATAATAAGACCAGCCCTGAAGGTAATCTCACGTTCCATTCTTAATATCCTTGGCTGGAAGACCGTAAACCGAGACGAAGGTCGAAAAAGTTATCTCCTGATAGCCGCACCCCACACGTCAAACTGGGATTTTCCCATGTTTTTGGTTGTCGCCTTTGCCGAGGGTCTAACCGCCTACTGGCTGGGAAAACATACTCTCTTTAAATGGCCGTTCAGGGGACTTTTCAGATGGCTTGGCGGTATCCCGGTTGACAGGACGAAGAAGACCAACACGGTTCAGCAATGCGTGGAGTTTTTTAACTGTGCAAAAGAGATGATAATTGTGAACGCCCCGGAAGGTACCAGATCCAGGGTTCACGAATGGAAAACCGGTTTCTATCACATCGCAACCGGTGCCAACGTACCCATCGCTTTGGGGTTCATTGATTATAAGAAGAAGGAGGGCGGCATTGCAGGATTGTTCCACCCCACCGGAGACGTCGATTCCGACATAAAAACGATCAGAGGATTCTACGCCGACATCTCGGGAAAGAACGATAAACAATTTGTCAAATAGAGACAAATGTTGGGAGTATCAGATTTCTATTAATCTTCATCCAACACCTGCCTGACAATTTTGGCAAACCCCTTTATGCTGATAGGTTTTTTAGCATATTTTTTGACGCCCATGGCCAAAGCCTCTTCTTCCGAAACGATGGAGCTGTAACCAGTACAGAGGATAATCGGCATCGTGGGTTTTATTTTTAACACTTCCGAGGTTAACTCAACACCGGAAAGGTTGGGCATGCTCTGGTCGGTAATGATCAAATCAAATTGATCCGGATGATTATGGATTTCCGCCAAAGCCACCCGGCTGTCAGTTGTCGAGGTAACCTGATAGCCAAGCCGTTGCAAAAGCGTTTCGTGTAGTTTAAGAATAGCGACTTCGTCATCAACAACCATGATACGTTCCATACCGGTTAGTAACGTCCTGTTTTTTTCTGTCTCTTGTTGAGAACCAACAATCTTCCTTTCCAGGGCCGGTATGTAGACCTGAAAAGTGCTTCCATGCCCCGGCTCACTCTCGACCTCGATAAATCCGTCGCAACTCTCAACGATACCATGGATAACGGCAAGCCCGAGACCCGTTCCCTCACCAACCTCTTTGGTCGTGAAATAGGGGTCGAAAATCCGTTCTTTCGTAGCCTGATCCATACCACAACCGGTATCACTGACTGATAAAACTATAAATGAATCGGTAGACATTGCAGGTTCTCCTGTAGTCTCCTCGTGGTCTTTTTCCACACGCTGCAAGCTAACCTTCAAAGTTCCCTTTTGCTCTTTCATGGCGTGAAAGGCATTGGTACAGAGGTTCATTACAACTTGATGTAACTGAGTTGAGTCGGCCTCGACTTCACCACATTCAGGATCTACATCTTCGACGATATTAACTGTTGTCGGCAGTGATGAGCGCAGCATTTTTAATGCTTCTTTGATCACAATATAGGGGTTTAAGGTCTGTATATTTTGTGGTTCCTTACGACTGAATGTGAGAATTTGTTTAACCAGATCTTTGGCCCTCTTACCTGATGCAATAACCTGGTCAATATCTTTTTTGGCGTTACTACCATCGGGAAGATCAAGTAGTGTAAGTTCCGAAAAACCTAAAATAGAGGTTAGAATATTGTTAAAGTCATGAGCAATTCCGCCCGCAAGTGTGCCAACAGCTTCCATCTTCTGAGACTGTGCAAGTTGCTCCTCAAGCTCTTTTTTAAGTTGTTGTGATTTTTTTAAGGGGGTAACATCCCTTTTTACGGCAATGAAATTGGTGATCTGGTTATCATCGTCAAAAATGGGTGAAATTGTTGCCTCCTCATAATAATCGCTACCATCTTTTTTCCGATTGATAAACTCGCCCTGCCAGGTTCTGCCTGCCAACAAAGTTTTCCACATATTTTGATAAAAATCGCTGCTATGTTGACCACTTTTTAATACCCTGGGGTTTTGACCGATCGCCTCATCACGTGAATAACCGGTTATTCTGACAAAAGCCGGGTTTACATATTGGATAGTTCCTTTAGAATCGGTGATGACTATAGTTTCACCGGATTGCTCAACCGCCCGTTCAAGACGCTGGCGGGCTTTTTCAGCCTTTTTACGTTTACTGATGTCGCGAAAGGACTCAACAACGCCAAGATCCTCTCCCGATTTATCAATGATTGGTGCTATCGCAACCTCATAGTTTTGCTCATTACCGTCGGCATCACAATAAGTACGCTCGACAATCAGGACTGCATGATCTATCTTTTTTGTCGACAATGGACATTGAAAGTCATCTCCTGAACAGGGCTGTTTCCGGCCGTGGAAATATTCATAACAATTTATACCATCAACAAATTGCCCATCCTGTCTGCCACCGACAATTTTCCGAGCCGCGCGATTGCTTAGAGTAATCTTGTAATCACGAGAAATCACCATAATAGGATCGGGATTGGCATCAATAACCGTCTGGAGAAAATCCCGTGATTGCTGTAAGGCAGCCTGGGCTTGCATCTTAACTCGCAACTTTTGAATATAGGCAAAAACTACAAAAGCCATTACGATAAAAATTAACAACCCGATAAAAGTAGCCCAGTGAGCTCGAAAAATGTCTTTAAATGTGATTTCACCATAATGTTCATAAGGCGTGATGCGAAGTATCTTCAAACATTCATGAACTGATTGATAGTTTTGCGGGATCGTCCAGGCCGGACAGGTCAGGTTTTTCTCATTTTTATTGGTATCGCCTAAAGTTAACAGGGTTGCAACCACTTTCTCCGCCAAACCTTCATCAGTGTGCGCGAGTTTAGCCAAAGGCCATTCAGGATAGAGACGGGTCGAATGGAGCAGAGAGAAGCCGGGAGTCGCCAGGGGCTGCCCGAGAACCTGAAAATCAGCCAACTTTATAGTGCCTTCCCGACTCATCCTTTCCAGGGTACCGCTACGTACGGTTCCGACATCGACTCGACCTTCCTGCACGGCTTTGACGACGGCATCGTGAGTCAGGCCAAATTCCAGAGAGCTGCAATCTTTGGCCGGATCAATCTCGTTTTCCAGGAGTTTGCGCCGGGCCATATGCCAGCCGCCAAACGAGTTTTTATGAACCGCCATAAATCGTTTGCCGACAATTTGTGACAAAGTCTTGAGATCTTCGCGCCCGGAACGACTGAAAATAACGCCCCCAAAAAAAGTTTTACAGGTTTGCCCGTGACAATCCTTATACTTTATAGTGGCGATACGTTGAGCCCCATAGCGGGCTTCGATTGTGGCGTAACAGGCGGGGTTCACCAGAACAAATTCAACCTCTCCGGATTCGACGGCAGGATAAATTTCGTCAAAACCCAGGGGTTTTATGATAAAGGTGTATTTTTCTAACTGGTTATTCAGAAAAATGGTCGTTGGCTCCCAGCGCTCAAGACAATGCTCTCTACCGCAATGCGCCAACACACCAAACCTGATAGTTTCCTGAGCACTCAGGTAAGAAGGAAAAAGAGAGAATCCAACAACAGTTAGCAGAAGTATTTTTGCGAACTTCAACAAGACTATTTTTTTGATCTTCATGGACTTTTCCCCAAAAAAAACTAACATTGAATATCTCAATTTTCCGCCCTACCACTAACAAGGGCTCTGCCAACAAAAGTTCTAACCATTTTCTCGTCATCCATGACCAGTATTCGACCCTGCCCGGTTACCGGAGAGACAACAACATCTTTTTGCTCAAGCACGGGCCTCTCTGAGGATGCGGGAAGATAAATTGTAAAAGTCGTTCCTTGGCCAGGTTCGGAATCAACACTTATGTAGCCACCATGTTTGCTGACGATGGAGTGAGTTCTCCCTTGGCATTTGACAACCTCAACCATTCAAGTAAAAAGTAGTTTTAAGATGTATATATTGTAAAACTTAAAGCACATCCGTCTGCCAAACACAACCTCATTTCGACCAAGTCTCACACATTCATTAACAAATACTCTGCCTCGTGTCGGTGCAGAGCCCCTTTTGGGGTCAGGATACTGGAGTAGAGATGAAAGCTGGATACGGTGAATTCCGGCAGGCGAAAAAGGGCGTGATCGCCAAGAAAGCGAGTGACTCTGGTCAATGGGGTTTTGGGGGTGCGGGCCAGCGTGATGTGGGGTGAAAATTTACGATATTCGGAAGGGATACCAAGTTTGGCAAGAAAACTGTCGACCTTTTTTCTCAATCTCATAAGCTCAACCGATTCTTCTATCCCCACCCAAAGCACCCGAGGATCCCGGCGCGGCGGGAAACAGCCCAATCCCTGCAAAAGCAGGGAAAAAGAGCTGCCGCTTACTGATTCCAAGCCGCTCTTGAGCTCCTGAAAAAGAGCCCCATCGACCTCTCCGATAAATCGTAAAGTCAAATGAAGCTGCTCCGGCTTAACCCAACGGGCTTGGGGCAAGCCGAAACTGATCAAGGCAAGTTCGTCCTTAATCTTCTCCGGCAGATCAATAGCAATAAAGAGTCGCATCATCAATTTTGATTCTACCCGGCAACAAAGATTTCAACCAGAATCAGACTTAAGAGAGGAAAATAGGTTATAATCAGAAGCGTAAGCAAAAGGAGGCCGACAAAAGGCAGAGTGGCTCGATAGAGCTCGGCGATAGGCCGCTCAAAACGATAGCTGGCGAGAAAAAGGTTGAGCCCTACCGGCGGCGTGCAGTAACCGATCTGGAGATTGGTGAGAAAAATAATACCCAGATGGATAAGGTCAACATCATAGGCTTGAGCTATCGGCACGATCAGCGGAACCACCAAAACCAGAGCCGAGAAGATATCGAGCAAAGCTCCGACCAGCAAAAGAAAGATATTTAAGACCATCAGAAATGTATATTTATTGGTAATATACTCCCTGATCCACTCAAAGAGGCGTTGGGGAACCTCCTGATCGACAAGAAAATTAGTAGATGCCATTGAGGCGGCCAGAACCACGAGGATGCCGCCGAAAAGAACCATGCTATGAACCATGATTTTCAGCAGCTGAGACAGTGAAATATCCCTATAAATAAAGACTTCGACGACTAAAACATAGAGGGCGGTTACGGCTGCCGCCTCACCAACCACGAGAAAACCGCCATAGATTCCCCCGAGGACAACAACCGGCAGCGGCAACTCCCAGGCTACCTCTCTTAAAACCTCAACCAGCTCACGCTTCGAAGTTACTGCCGGCGTTTTTTTCACCCCCCGTCCCTGCCGGACACAATAACCGGCCAGCAGCAGGAGCATGACAAGTCCGGGCAGGATCCCGGCTAGGAAAAGTTGATCGATACGCGCCCCGGAGATGACTCCATACAGAATAAGCGGCAGACTCGGCGGGAAGAGGAGCCCTAAGCTCCCGGATGAGGTTAAAAGACCGAGGGAGAAACGTTCAGGATAGTTATCTTTAAGCAGAGCCGGGAAAAGAATCCCGCCGACGGCAAAAATCGTCACCCCGGAGGCTCCGGTAAAGGCGGTAAAAATTGCACAGACAAATAGCGAAACCACGGCCAAACCGCCGGGCAGCCAACCCAGCAAACCTTGCGAGAGTTTTAATAATCTTTGCGGTGTACCCGATTCCGAAAGCAGGCTCCCGGCAAAGATAAAGAGGGGCAGAGAGAGTAAAAGAGGGGTGTCCGCCAAACGCGACATCTCGATCACGACAACTGAGAGATCGATACCAACGCCATAAAAAGAGATCAGGGCCAGAGCCGCAATCACCACAAACAGCGGGCTGCCAAGCAGGGCCAAGGCAAAAATTATAAATTTCATCAGGTTGATCCGGAGATTGATCTTGATATGCTGCTTTTGGGGTACAGCAGGGTAACCCCATTACCAAAAACTTTAGCCGAAAAACGCGCTGTCATTAAAGCAAAAGCGAACGGAAAGATGAGGTTCCAGGCCCAAACGGGAATGCCGACAAGTTCTCGCCCGGAGCCAAAGGCAATCTCATTTTTGATAAATAAGAAAGCGGCCCAAGTAAGAAAACCACAGACCACTGCGGCAAAGAGATTGAGAACCAGGTTGAGCCAGAGAAGCCCTCGGACCGGCAATAGATGAGAAAAAATATCGATCGTAATGTGTTTGCCATATCGGGTTGCCAGAGCCGCTCCGAGCATCCCGACCCAGAGGACAAGATGCCGTAACAGAGGATCGGCCCAAACCAAACCACTGTCAAAAAGGATACGCATGAAAATCTGGAGAGAAGCGAGAAAAATCATAGCCAGCAGAAGAAAAGAGATAAAGATCTCTTCGATCTGGTTGAAGCGGCGGCCAAAATTTTTCAGAATTTTCAAGTAAACGATCCTCTTTTCACGCCATCAGGGGTGGGATTTACGATAATTATTGAGAATGCTCGTCAGTTCATTATAGATTTCGGCGGAAAAATATTTCCCGACAATCTCCGCCACAACCTGATCACGAAGCCCGATCAGAACCGGGTTGGCGGCAGGATCCGCTGTTATCACGCTAATCCCGTTGGCCTTTAGCGTCTCCAGGGCTTCGACATTGGTACGCCGGGTATCATCTTTAAGTTTTTCGGAAAAATATTTTCCGGCCGCCTGCTTGATGATGGCAAGATGGCTTTCAGGCAATCGATCAAGGGCTTTCTTGTCAAAAACCAGACCCCCATAAGCATAAGCAAAGGGAACATCGGTAATATATTTGATCTTGGTGAACCACTGCAGGATAATCGATCCGTAATAGCCATTAAAAACCGTATTAACCATACCGGTCTGCAGAGAGACCAGAACATCCGGCAAAGAGAGCGGAATCGGGGAAATTCCGACCGCTTCCATAAAAGCCAGACTGATCGGGTCGCCTTCCGGACTCCAGCTTTTGCTCTTCCTGAGCTCCTCAAGGGTAGAGATCGGAATCGTCGACATCGTATAGATGAAACCAACTTCAGACATCGCAATAAGAACCATATTTTTCTCGGCAAAAGCTTCAACATAGCGCGGCATCAGTTTTTCCAGAACTTCATCAACCTCCTCGTAGGATTGAAAAAGATAGGGAATACCCATAACCCGAAAATCGGGGACAATCTCACCAATGCCGGTCATCGTGAAACCGGCACCCTGGAGTTGGCCGATCTTCATTTTACGAAACATCGCCCGATCATCGCCCATAACGCCGCCGGGATAGACTTTAAAACCGATTTCTCCCCCGCTCTTTTCTTTGATCTCCTGGACAAACTGATCAAAACGCAGAGCCCAGATGCTACCTTCGGGAGCCAGGCTGGCCATCTTAAAAAGATATTTCGGCCGTTTGGCCTCCACCTCGCCAACAACCATAAAGCAATTAGAGAACAGAATGAACAGCAAAAACAAAAGACCGAAACAATAACTTTTTTTCCACAATCGCATAATTTAAAATTCCTTTAACTTGCTCCTGAAAGTCTGTCATAAAAAACAAGAAAAATTTCCAACTATCTAGATGTGGGGACAGACCTCCAGGCAGGGCTTTAGCCCGTGCCGGGCTGAGCTCTGTCCCCCTCGAAGTGGGCGAAGCGATATTCACTCTAACTTCATCTACTTAAACAGTTACAATCCTTTAAAAAATATCGTCAATCCGCTCTAAAAGCTCAGTCGCCTTTTTCCGGGCCAAACGGTTGGCGGTTGCCATCTCCTTATCAACCAGCGGCTGCGAGACAACTTCCTTGAGAAGCGTTTCAAAAAGCTCTCGATTAAAGGTTTGCCGGGCATAACCATCAGCATAAGCAACCTGGGCCGGCCAAAATTGGCGCCGGCTTAAAGTCAAAGCCCGCTCAAAATGGCGGCGACCGACTTCCGGCTTACCTCCCAACATCGGCGACAATGAACAGTAGATACTCCCCAACACGAGATGAGCCGAACCGAAACAGGTAGACTCATCAAGTTCAATCACCCTTAACATCATCTCTTCAACTTTCGGCAGATCGGCCATGGCCGCAGGACTTCCTCCCTGCAATTTAATCCACAAAGCCCAAGCCTGCCCGCCCAAAAAGAGATCAAGCGCATCAGCTTTGGCAAAAGATGACAATGATTGTTTAAAAGCGGCCAGCGGCTGTTTGATGTTTTCCTTAAATTTTTGCTTTCGACCGAGCAGTTCGAAACCGTAACGCCTGGCCTTTTCACTGGCCAGCCGAGCCCTCTCGGGTTTACCGGTTTCATCAAGCAAGATCGCATAAGCGCTAAAGGCCCGGGTTCCGGTTCTGAGCAATGCCGGATTGCCGGGATCTGACTTGATAAAGCCATTGATCATCAAAAGCAGCGTCGGGCTGCCTTCGACAAGCAAATCAATATCGGTCTCCTG
>JAYEGS010000148.1:0-3331 GCA_034659215.1 Pseudomonadota bacterium
GCTCCAAATTAATTTCATTGAGCCGCAATTTTTGCTCTTTGGCGAACTGTCTGACCAGGGTAGACTTGCCAACTTGACGGGCACCTCTTAAGATGAGAGGTTTACGGCGACGACCCTTAAACCACTGAAAAAGAAATTGAATTGCATCCCTTTGCATATTATTGCCCCCTTTTTTAACCATTAAATGGCACAAGCAGGCCCCAATGTCAACAATATACTGATAATCAAGTGTTCTTAGTGGGGGGATGGCCAGCAAAAAGAATCGTGGCAAAGGTTAAGCAAAAGGAAAAATGGATTGCATCTGTTTGGGGAGTGAGGTAGAAAAGCTGATTTAAACTGGGAGGCTTTCTTAACTGTTCTGCCAGGAAATAATTGGCGTATAACGAATTACGGGCGAACATGTCGACGGAGAATAAAGAGCAGATGATTGACCTACAAAAACCATCACTGACCCAAAATTATTATAATACACATGCAGAGAGTCTGGTCAGCCGTTACGAACAAGCAGAGATGAGCACTACACATGAAAAGATGGCTGAATTTTTCAACCGGGGGGATCGCTTGCTCGAATGCGGAGCCGGTAGTGGACGTGATGCTCTGTTTCTTTTGCGTAAAGGTATGGATGTTACAGCATTAGACGGCAGCCCGGAAATGGTATCTGAAGCTCTTCGTCTCCATCCGGAACTGGCGGGTCGCATGGAAATCCGACAAGTTCCTGAAGAACTTAAAAAAATTGCGCCCGGTTCATTTGATGGTCTGTTTTCTATCGCCACAATAATGCACTTCGATTACGCTCAAATCATAGAGTTTTTGAAGCAGGCTTATCTGCTTCCTGTGTTCAGGTGGTAAACTCTATAGTGGTTCATCCGACAGGCACCGGCAAAACTCAGATATTATTGTCTGAACTGGAAAAAGTTTTTGCATCAAATCGCAACGCCAAGGTTCTGGTTTTAGCTCCGAGTCGGGCTCTATGTCGGCAGCTGACCGATGTTTTGCGAGGCAACATTCGGACTGGTCGAGAGATGACGGTTGGTTCGGCGGTAGATAGTTCAATTATTGTGAGAACTTATGCTTGGATTAGTCGGCATTATCGTGAATTTGACAAAGAATATTTCGCGTATATCACCATAGACGAAGCCCACCATGCCGTAGCTCCGACTGTCTGTATGGCGATCAAATATTTTACACCCGGATATTTGCTTGGCCTGACCGCTACTGATAAACGTTCTGACAAACAAGATCTATCCACTGTCTTCGGCGAATATGAAACTGCGTTCACCCTTAAAGAAGCCATAACTCAAGGTCTGCTGGCGCCGATCAAGGCTTTTCGAGTTCATAGTAACATTGATCTCAGTGAAATTCGATTTAATGGGAAGGATTATGTTAACTCTGATTTGGAAAGATCGGTTATTGTGCCCTCTCGCAACCAACTTATTGCGGATGTGTTGCTTAAATATTTCGGGTCATCGGGTGTCGCCGGAAAATCAGGGTTGGTATTTTGTGTGACCGTGGCCCATGCTAAGGCTATGGCTCGCTGCTTGCGCAAGAGTGGTTTTAGCGCACAAGCTGTAAGCGGACAGGACAACCAGTCGGAAAAACATATTGCCGCCTATCAAGAAGGTGAAATACAGTTTCTGACAACCTGTTCCTTGCTTACGGAAGGTTGGGATTCACCTCGAACCAGCATTATCGTTATGGCCCGACCGACAATGTCCAAGGTTTTATATACCCAGCAAATAGGCCGAGGAACCAGACGGTTCCAGGGGAAAGAAGCCCTGTTTGTTGTAGATGTAGTGGATAATTATGGTTATCTTGGAGGTGTTCTCAACCAACCTTGGAGCATTCACTCCCTGTTGGGGATTTCTCAATATAAAGATTTTGCGGACATTTTAAACCCGCAACAGTCAGGTGGTGCTGAGGAGCAGGTTCTGGTTTCTGTCCATGAGCAAGAGCGCAGCATACAAGAGATCAACATTTTTACTTTTGAAGAGAAATATCCCGACCATTTAAGTGACGAGCAATTGGCCCGAGAACTGTTTGTCTCGACAAGCACAGTTAAGTCATGGGTGAAAAAAGGAAAAATTACGCCGGAGGTTACGATTCCTTTTGGGCGGGGGATGTTACATTATTTTTCACCTGACCGCCTGGATGAAATTCGGAGCAATTTGGGGCTGAGCAAACATGACGACTCAACCATTTTGAGTGATCTAAACACTTTTCTGGAAAATGGTGACTACGCATTTTCGTACAAGATGATTATGTTGTTAAATATGCTAAATTTGGTTGACAATGCCGGTGAGTGCGATCTTGACCGTCTGGTAGATGAGTATATTGTTTGGTACAGATCACGCATTGATCAAGGATTGCCGATAGATCGGGAACGCTGCCCTTATGATACTGCCCACCTTGAAGACACCGGTTATGTACGCAAAAATTTGCTGAGCAATCCGTTTGAGAAATTTGAGCGTAAACGTTTTATGCACTACTGTAAAGACCTGAATCGGATCTCGTTTGCAAACATTTTATGGGAGCAGATCAATGGTGCCGACGAAAAACAGCGCATCAAAACATTGATGTTTAATGATTTAGAAAAATATTATGCTACACTTGGTGGTTTGGGCGATGTTGAACACTGGCGAGAAGTGTGGAAAATTGAAGAGATCGCCGAAATGGCCGAGGTATCTGATGCAGAACCTTTGTCATTAATAGCAACTGAAAAAGTTGCTCCGGCCCTTCGTGGCGTTGACTATATTCCGTATTATGAGGTTGCGGCGGCTGCCGGAGGATTTGATCTACTGCACAGGCTTGAAGATTTAGAGTGTGATGGTTGGTTTTACCTGCCACAAGAACGTTTGGGGCCTGATATGTTTGCAATCAGGATAGAAGGGGAGTCAATGACGCCGCTTATTTCGCATGGTTCATTGGCGCTTTTCAGGGGCGGTTCGGCTCTTGGGGGTTCACGGCAAGGACGGATCGTTTTGGTGATGAGTGACAACCTCTCAGACCCGGAAACCGGCTGGAATCTGGTGGTTAAAAAATATGAGAGTGAAAAGGTGGTATTTGATGACGACTCCTTTGCACATACTCGCATTATTCTGCGCTCACTCAATCCCGCATACAAACCCATAATAATTGAAAATGCGTTGGAAAATGAGTACAAAGTTCTCGGAGAATTTGTTAAAATAATCTCTTCTTGAGATGATTCATAAATTATCATTACGACAAATAGGAGAAAATTATGATTAAAACTGTTATATTTGCTTTTCGCGGTGATCCCATCTGTTTCGTCCATGTTCTTTTGCATGGTCTTGAGATGGCGGCCAAAGGTATG
>JAYEGS010000149.1:0-3297 GCA_034659215.1 Pseudomonadota bacterium
TGAATGATATCATACATCTCACTGACCAGGCCGTTACAGGCAACCGCATGTTCCCAGATCGAGTCGATTGAGTAGGGGCCTGAGTCGGCCGCGCCAAGAGCCTGAAAAACCGCACTGCCGGCAACAATATCCTTTAACGCCATGAGACCGATAAAGACGGATGCTCTCTTCAAGGAGGCGGTGCCGCTCTTGAAAAAGGCGGAATTGGCAACCTGAAGCACCTTGGCCGTCATTGCCGGATCATTTTCAATGACCGCAACAATCTTGTCAAAGTCAGCATCTGCATCGATCAACGCCATCACCTGATGGTAAATTTTCGGCAATGTCGGCAATTCACCAACTGTGTTGATCACCTCCATAAGGTTCTTATCCTTCAACTTCTCTTCAATCTCAATCAGGCTGCTGACCAACTCGATCAATTCACGGGTATTCCAGGGTTTAGCAAGATAGGTTTTAGCTGAACCATCGATCAAAGCCTTGTAGACAAAAGACTCCTCGACAAAACCGCTTAAGATCAAGCGGATAACCTGAGGATATTTTTCCCTGACCTCTTTAAGAAAGGTATAACCATCCATACCCGGCATTCGCATATCACTTAAAACCATGTCGATTTTGCCTTTACCGGCGGCCAACATCTTGAGACCAAGCTCACCGGAATCGGCAAAATAGAGTTTGTGACCGCTGCTGATAAAAGCCCGGCGCAAAGAGCGCAAAACACTCTTCTCATCGTCAATAAAGAGAATATTTTTTTGTTCAGTCATGTGGTTACAGTACCTTTAACTGAGTTGGAATTTGCCATCGAGCGGGGCAAAGCGATAATGAAAGTTGTGCCCTCGCCGACAACCGACTCCACGCTCAAGTTGCCGTTATGTTTTTTAGTAACGATATCATACGAGATATTTAAGCCTAAACCGGTACCCTTGCCGACCGGTTTAGTCGTAAAGAAGGGATCAAAGATACGCTCCAGGTTTTCCGCTTTAATCCCGGGGCCATCATCGGCGAGCTTGCAGCGCACCCACTCTTCATCATATTCAGTATTAATCGTGATCCTGCCGAGTCCTTGGCGCTCCTGCTCCTTGATCGCCTGGGCCGCATTAGTAATCAGGTTTAAAATAACCTGATTTATCTCGCCGCCGGAAGCCATAATATCGGGCAGTTCCGGATCGAGCTCCAGTTCGATCTCAGCACTGTACTTATATTCGTTGCGGGCGACGACAATCGTGGTCTCGATCGCCCGGTTAAAATTAAAGCTCTCCTTGGCATCCATCTGATCAATACGGGAAAACTCCCGTAGTTTGGTAACAATCGAGGTGATCCGTTCAAACCCATCCCGCGATTCAGTGAAGAGATCATCGAGATCTTCGAGAATAAACTCAATCTGAAGATCCTCTTCAAGTTCTGCGGTCTTAGCCAGGGCCGCGGGCCCTTTCTCCGGCAGTTGACCTGAAAGATCGGCCACCGTCTCGCGGTAAAGTTCAAGCAGTTCAACAAAATTTTTGATGTAGTTGGTAATGCTTTCAAAGTTGCTGGAGACAAAACCGATCGGCGTATTGAGTTCATGGGCAACCCCGGCCGCCAACTGCCCCACCGCTTCGAGCCGCTGGGCCGTACGAAGCTGCACCTGCATCGCCTTCTCCTGGCTGATATCCCTTTTGACTGCGGCCAGCGAGATAATCTCGCCCCCTTCACTACGAATCGGAAAGATGACTGCAGCTTCATCAAAAAAGGTACCATCCTTACGTTTATTCACAAAAGTGCCGCGCCAGGTACGACCTTTAGCTAAGGTCTCCCAAAGCTCCTTATAAAAACTTTCATCCTGACGACCGCTCTTTAAAACCGAAGGATTTCTGCCGACCGCCTCGGACATCATATAACCGGTCACCCTTTCAAAGGCCGGGTTGACATACTGAATTATCCCTTCAGGATCGGTAACCACGATACTTTCAGCGGCCTGCTCGATCACCGCACTAAGCTGAGCCATGCGCCGGGCCATAAACTTGTGCATAGTAAGATCGTTGATCACGCCGATCAGGCCGGCCGGCCTCCGGTCAGGCTCACGGTAGACGCTGACTTTGAGTTCGAGAAGACTTTGCTCTCCGGTCCGGTTCTCAAACTCGATCTCACGGGTTCGCAGCCCGCCCTTGAGAAAGAGCTGCTTATCATCTTCATGAACCACCCGCACCCCCCCGGCTACCGGGAATTCGGCTGCCGGTTTTCCCCGCAACTCTTTTTTCTTAAAACCGGAGAACTTTTCAAAAGCCTGATTACAACCCCGATAATTACCTTGTCGATCAAGATAGAAAACCGGCAAAGGAATCGCATTCAGCAACTCCTGAGCCATATAACTGCGGGCTTTTTCACGCCCCTCGGCAAGATGAAGATCGCTAATCGTCTTCTTTTGTTCCCGCTGCAAGGATCGAACTCGTTTATTAACTATTGATAGGCCAAAAACGGCGGCGACAACCAACAGAACCAGAATAATCAGGGCGATAATAAAATAGTAGTACTGCCGCCAGATCTGAATCACACTGACTTCACCCAGATGTTCATAGGGCGGCAGTTTCAGAGTCTTTAACAGATCTCTTACCGGCCGGTAACTTAAAGGTGTAGCCCAGCCACCGATACGAGATTTGACGGAGGCCTCATCAGCTGGCGTCAAAAAGAGCAGGGCTATAACCACCCGGTTAGCCAGATAATTGTTGGTATTCGGCATTTTTGCCAGGGGCCACTCAGGGTAGGCCCTGGTTGAATGGGCAAAAGGAAGATGAACTTCGCCGCCACCATGCTCATAAATCACGGCCAGTTTTTTTATATCAATCAACCCCTCCTGATCCATTCTTTCCAGGATTCCAGTACGCACAACCCCAAAATCGGCATTGCCATTAAGTACCTTGAAGACAACATCATCATGCGATCCGGTAAAGCTCAAACCCGACAGATCACGATCCAAGACCAAATCTTCCTCCTGCAACTCCCGCACTATCGCCTGCCAGCTTAAAGAAGTAGGATTTGCGGCTATCAAACTGCGGCCTCTAACCGTCTTCAAATCATTAAAACTACCACGTTCAGCCAGATAGAACAAGACCCCGCCAAACTCACTGCTCAAATGCTCACCCTGTTTCTGAACCAGGGTCAAGATACGGGAAACTTTATTTTTTTCCTCAAGGTTGAACTCAACAACCACCCGCTAAAGCAGGTGGGTTAGTATAATGGACTGAAAGTCCGGATACGGGTCAAACAGACCCGTTAGTCCTTAGTTTTGAAATTATCATCAACTTTGGGCTCGAAATGGTGCTC
>JAYEGS010000150.1:0-15490 GCA_034659215.1 Pseudomonadota bacterium
TAACGTGCTGACCGACTGAAACGTCAATTTCGGTCGACGTCGGCAGATAGAGATCGACCCGTGAGCCAAACCGGATAAGGCCAAAACGCTCACCTTTTTCCAAGGTGTCTTCAGGTCCGACAAAACAGACAATCCGCCTGGCGATAAGACCGGCAATCTGAACAAAAGCTATACGTCGTCCCTGTTCGTCCTCCATCACCACCAGATTGCGTTCATTCTCTTCCGCAGCCTTATCAAGATTAGCGGAGAAGAATTTACCCGGCTTATAGTGAATTTCAAGAACCCGCCCGGCTACCGGAGCCCGATTGACATGAACATTAAAAACCGACATAAAAATGCTGATTTTAGTGCATTCAGCTATACCGGACAGTTCCGGGCCATCGACCTGAGTCACGGAAAGAATCCGACCATCAGCCGGAGAGACGATGGTTCCTTCGCGAAAAGGCGGATAGCGATCTGGATTACGAAAAAAGGAGCCGACAAAAATCCCCAGCAGCAAAGTCAACTTCCAGAGCCAACCCCATCCGATGAGAAAGAAGATAATGGTCGCCAAGCCCAGACCCACGACCCAACGATGGCCCTCAGGATGAATTTTGTCAAAAAGCGGTAGATCTTTCAAATTCACGATACAACTCCTCTCTAGAGGATGGCTAAGTAAAAATTTCGATAGACAAGGAGAAGTAATTTTTCAGGCGCGAGACTATACAACTAAGTATGTCGAGTGTCTGAAAAATTACTACGACGCAGGATATCGGAACTTTTTACGACGCCATCAATTTTTCTTTTTGTCGACCAGTTTAGATTTACTAATCCAACTCATCATGGAGCGCAGTTTCTCACCAACCTGCTCGATTTCATGTTCCTCACCATGTCGGGTCAGAGCGTTAAAAACCGGTCGGTTAGCCTGATTTTCGAGAATCCATTCACGGGCGAATGAGCCATCCTGAATCTCTTCCAGAATCTCCGCCATCGCTTCCCGGCTCTCTTGATTGATCACTCGGTAACCACGCGTCAGATCACCAAACTGAGCTGTATTGCTGATCGAATAGCGCATATTACTGATTCCGCCTTCATAAATCAAGTCAACAATCAGTTTGAGTTCATGGAGACATTCAAAATAGGCCATTTCCGGTGCATAACCGGCATCGACCAAGGTTTCATAACCGGCCCGGATCAACTCGGTCACACCGCCGCAGAGTACGGCCTGTTCGCCAAAGAGATCGGTTTCAGTCTCTTCGCGAAAACTGGTTTCAATAATTCCGGCCCGGCCGCCGCCAATACCACAGGCATACGCCATAGCCAGCGCCCGGGTATCGCCGCTTGGATCCTGATTGATAGCGATCAGGGTCGGAACCCCCATACCTTGAGTATATTCATGACGCACCAGATGACCGGGGCCTTTGGGAGCGGCCATAAAAACATTGACTCCGGCCGGAGGGTCAATCTGTCCATAATGGATATTAAAACCGTGGGCAAAGGCCAGATAATCACCCGCATCAAGATTGGGTGCGATATCATCCCGGTAGAGGGCAGCCTGAAGCTCATCGGGAACCAGAACCATAATCACCTGAGCCTGGCGCACCGCTTCAGCCGTCTCCAAAAGCGGCAAACCACCGGTTTCCGCTTTCTGCCACGAGGGGCCGCCACGGCGCAAACCAACGACGACATCAAAACCGCTCTCTTTTAAATTATGAGCATGTGCATGTCCCTGACTGCCATAACCGATAACCGCAATCTTTTTCCCCTGCAAAACCGACAAATCGGCATCTTTTTCATAATAGAGCTGCATATTCTTTTTCCTCATTTTTTAATATTAAAAGTTATTTAACGCTGTCACGAGCCAGGGCGACCATGCCGGTGCGTGACATCTCTTTAATTCCAAAAGGCGCTAGAACTTCCAGAGCGGCATCAATTTTAGTTCGCTCACCGGTTAATTCAACGATCAGGGAACGAGATCCCAACTCCAGAACCCGGCCTTGATAGACCTCAACCAAGTGCAACAATTCAAGACGCTTAGCGCCACTGGTGACGGCAAACTTCAAAAGCACCATCTCGCGGGCCATCTGCACCGATTCGGTCAGTTCGACCACCTTGATCACATTTATCAGCTTATTAAGCTGTTTAGTGATCTGCTCGATGATATGATCGGCCCCCTGGGTGACAATTGTCATACTTGAGACCGTGGAGTCATCGGTTTCGGCCACGGTCAGGCTTTCGATATTAAACCCGCGCCCGCTAAAAAGTGAAGCGATGCGGGAGAGGACACCAAACTCATTCTCGACTAAAACACTAATTATATGTTTCATCTTATCCTCTCCTCCTAGACCAACAACATATTGGAGATCGCCTCGCCAGCGGGCACCATTGGGTAAACATTCTCTTCGGCCGCGACCACCACATCAACAACCACCGGGCCGGGATGAGCAAAAGCCTGTTTCAAAATCGGCTCAACCTCTTCCGGCGTCCGCGCCCGCAGACCGAGAGCGCCATAAGCTTCAGCCAGCTTAACAAAATCGGGAGCGTGATTCATTTGGGTTGACGAGTAGTGTTTATCAAAAAAGAGCTCCTGCCACTGCCGTACCATACCGAGGTAACCATTATTAAGAATAATCACCTTAACCGGCAGATTATACTGGACCACGGTCGCCAGCTCCTGACTATTCATCTGGATACTGCCGTCACCGGCGATATCAATAACCAGGCGCTCAGGAAAAGCCACCTGCGCCCCCATCGCCGCCGGCAGGCCGTAACCCATGGTTCCGAGGCCGCCGGAGGTCAACCAACTCCGAGGTTTGGTAAAAGTAAAAAACTGGGCCGCCCACATCTGGTTCTGACCAACCTCAGTACTGATAATCGGATCATAGCCTTGTGCCAGTTGACTGATTTTCTCAACCACAAACTGGGGCTTAATGATATCGTCCTGCTCGTAAGAGAGCTTATGCAAATCCCGCCAATAAGCGATCTTTTTAAGCCACTCATCATGGCCTGCAGCACAGAGTTCAGCCTTTTCACCGGAAGCCTTAAGCACTTCAAGCATCTTCTGCAAAACATCTAAAACGTCACCGACAATCGGAATATCGACATCAATATTTTTGCTGATCGAAGTCGGATCAATATCGACGTGAATAATCTTGGCATCGGGAGCAAACTTGTCGAGACGGCCGGTAACCCGATCATCAAAACGAGCCCCGAAGGCGACCAGCACATCACTTTCAGTAACCGCCATATTGGCACGATAGGTACCGTGCATCCCGAGCATCCCCAAAGAGAGATAGTCATCTTCAGGAAAAGCGCCAAGCCCCATCAGAGTTGTGGTTACCGGTATATTGAGTCGGCAGGCGAGATCGGTCAATGGGGTTGCAGCATCGGCCAGAACCACGCCGCCGCCAACATAAAAAAGTGGCCGTTTAGCCTTAAAAAGCATCTGTACTGCCCGCTGGATCTGACCGGCGTGACCATTATAATTGGGATTATAACCTTTAAAGGAGGGTTGAACCGCCTTTTTTTTGAGACATTTACCGGCAATCACATCTTTAGGCAGATCAACCAGAACCGGCCCCGGTCGACCGCTGCCGGCGATATGAAAAGCCTCGTTAACAATCCGCTCCAGATCCTCAACCCGTTTGACCAGGAAATTATGCTTGGTACAGGGCCTGGAGATACCGACGATGTCGGCTTCCTGAAAAGCGTCATTACCGATCAATGGGGTCGGCACCTGACCCGTAAACACGACAATCGGAATTGAATCCATATAAGCCGTAGCCAAACCGGTTACCGTATTGGTGGCCCCCGGCCCGGAAGTCACCAGCGCCACTCCAACTTTGCCCGTAGCCCGGGCGTAGCCATCGGCGGCATGAACCGCTGCCTGTTCATGCCGAACCAAAAAATGGCGACATGAATATTCCGGCAGATGGTCATAAAAATTAATCACGGCCCCGCCGGGATAGCCAAAAATCACCTCAACCCCTTGCTCTTGCAAAACCTCAAGGAGTATCTGGGCTCCATTTATCTTTTTCATGCGCATCTCCTTTTCATCACCATACATGCTCAGGTTCAGATTTGTCAAGGAACCAACGAAACCGTCAGCAGACCCATCTCTTCCGGTAAATCGAGCATCAGGTTCATATTCTGAATCGCCGCCCCGGCAGCTCCCTTAACCAGATTATCGATAGCTGAAAAAAGAATCAGACTCCGCTGATCGGGGGCCAGGACATAACCGATATCACAATAGTTACTACCCCGAACCGCGTTAAGCGTCGGCAGGCTGCCGGCCGGAAGAAGCCGGACAAAAGTCTCATTACCATAAGCTGCGGCCAGAGCCTCTTCAATCTCCGCCGCCGCAACATCTCGTGATAAAGGCAGATAGATTGAGGATAAAATCCCCCGATTAATCGGCAACAGATGGGGCACAAAGAGGAGTTTCGGCACCACCCCTGAAGCCCGGCCAAGTTGCTCCATCATCTCCGGCTGATGCCGGTGGTTAGCGACTTTATAGGGTTTAAAATTCTCGTTTACTTCACAATAGAGAGAGCCGAGATTGAGGCTGCGACCGGCCCCGCTGGTTCCTGATTTAGCATCGATAACTATCGTCGCATCAGGATCAATTAGCCCGAGAGGCAAAATCGGGGCCAACGGCAAAATCACGCTGGTCGGATAGCAACCGGGATTACCAACTACCCGCGCGGCGGGAATTTCATCCCGAAAAAGCTCAGGCAAACCGTAAACAGCCTCAGCCAACAATTCAGGAGCAGTATGCGGCTGATACCATTTTTCATAAAGCTTTTGCTCGCTGAAACGATAATCAGCACTTAGATCAACCACTTTTTTCCCGGCTTTATGAAGCTCGGCAACCACCTCAATCGCCGCTTTATGGGGCAGGGCCGTAAAGACCAAATCGGCCAGACCGGCGATCTCCGCAACCCGGTTATCCATAAAATTCAAATCGACAACATCGCGCAAGGAGGGAAAAAGCTCAGCCACAGGCAGGCCGACATACTGACGCGAGGTCACCGCAGTCAATTCAACCTCCGGATGACCAGCCAGAATCCGCATCAGCTCAACTCCAGTATAACCACTGGCCCCGATAATCGCTACTTTTATTTTTGCCACGTTTTTTCTCCTAACCGACTTGTGTACAAAACAAAAAAAGGGAGGCCGTTTTCGCGGCCTCCCTTGGTTCCAAGTTTATCTCTATCCAGTCTCTTTTAACGTTTAGAGAACTGGTAGCGAGCTCGGGCTCCGCGTTGGCCGTACTTTTTGCGCTCTTTAATTCGCGCATCGCGGGTTACATAGCCCGCTTTCTTTAGTAGGCCGCGTAGCTCGGGATCAAATTCCATTAAAGCCCTGGTGATACCATGTCTTACTGCGCCAGCCTGGCCGCCAATACCGCCACCCGCTACACTAATCATGAAATCGAATTTATTATTACTTTCGGTCAAGGCGAGCGGCTGAAAAACCAATTCGCGGGCCGTATCCATGGTAAAATAGTCCTCGACCGAGCGGCCGTTCACCTTAATATCACCGGTGCCCTCACTGAGCCAGACTTTGGCAATCGCTGCTTTTCTCTTGCCCGTCGCATAAAATCGTGTCGCTGTCATATCTAAACCTTTTAAAATTATATTTTAATACTAGTAATTATATTTCAAATAACTTGAGTAAGCTTGAATTTTGCGGGAAACCCCTTTTAAATCTCTCTGGCAACCGGGCACTGAGCCTCATGTTGGTGTTCGGATCCGGCATAAATCTTAAGCTTTTTAATTATTTGACGACCCAATTTATTCTTCGGCAGCATACCTTTAACCGCACTATTGATAATCTCAGTCGGATTTTTTTCCATCAATTCGTCGGCTGTGATCGATTTAATTCCACCCGGATAGCCGGTATGATGATAATAAACTTTATCTTTAAGCTTATTACCAGTCAATCGAATATTGGCCGCATTAACAATCACGACATAATCACCAGTATCAACATGAGGGGTAAAAATAGGTTTGTCTTTGCCCCGTAAAATCTTGGCAACTTCACTGGCCAGTCGGCCGAGAACCTGGCCCCGCGCATCAATAAGATGCCATTTCTGCTCAAATTCACCAGGTTTTGCCACATAGGTCTTCATTATATTAATCTCCAGAAAAAACAGCCGGTCACATTTAAGGCAACCGGACAAATACTATAATTGCTAAAACCCCGTCAAACAGGGCGACAAATTTGAAGGGGAGTTTTTTAGTATAAGAGGCTGCGATTGTCAAGCTATTTTTGCATATCACTTAAAATCTATTGAAATCAGAACGGCGCTCGGCAAAGAGTTCCAGTACCCGGTCAAGGTCGGAGTACTCCAGATCAGCACTTAAGGTAACCCTGAGCAGGGATTGGCCGGAGGCCACCGTCGGTGGACGAATCCCTTGAATAAAAACCCCCTGCTCAAGAAACCAGGCACTCAAAGCCATAGTTCGCTGTGGATCACCAACCACCACCGGCACAATCGGGGTCGGATCATCACCTACCGCAATCTCAAGACAACGCAAACCTTGACGAAAATAGTCGGTTAAAGATCTGAGTCTGTCCACCCGCTCAGGCTCCTCGGCAAGCAGTTCAAGAGCGGCCAACGAAGCTCCGAGAGCGGCCGGCGGCAAAGCCGTAGAGTAGATGAAACTGCGCGCTTTATTGATCAGGTAATCGATAAATTGCGGGGCTCCGGCGACATAGGCACCACAACTACCAAGGGCCTTGCCCAAGGTTCCCATCTGAATATCAAGATCATTAAAATCGAGTCCGAAATGCTCTCCCGAACCTCGGCCCCCGGCCCCTAAAACTCCGGTCGCGTGAGCATCATCAACCATGACAATGGCATCATAACGTCGCGCCAAAGCGGCCACCTCCGGTAACGGTGCAATATCCCCATCCATACTGAAAACACTATCGGTAACAATCAGACGCCGCCTGAAATCCTGAGCCGTTTTATGCAATAACTCTTCAAGGTGACCGACATCACAGTGCCGGTAAACTTTAAGCTGAGCCCGACTCAAACGACAACCATCGACAATGCTGGCATGGTTGAGAGCATCACTGTAAATCACATCGCCTTTGCCGACAAGGGTGGTTAAAAGCGCCAGATTGGCAACATAACCACTATTAAAAACCAGAGTTTTCGGGACTTTTTTGAAAGCCGCCAAAGCCTCTTCAAGTTCCCCGTGCAAGCTCATAGTGCCCGATATCAGACGTGAAGCACCGGCTGAACAACCATAACGTTGAGCCGCCTCCTGTGCTGCGTCCCGCAGCCGGGGATGGTTAGCTAAACCGAGATAGTTATTGGAACACATCAACAAAACCGGGCGACCGTCGAGGGTTGTATGGGCCTGTTGCGGCCCATCAATAGTGCGCAAGAAACGCAACTGCCCAATATCTTCAAGCCCGTCAAGTTCAGCCGCAAGAGCGGCGATTACGGATTTTGGTAAATCTTCATTCATTAATTAATACCTCATCAAATACGGCCCAGTCATCGAGCAGACGTTGATCATCCTGCCATTGCCGACCACTGGTTGTCAGATAGTTACCAACCATCAGACCATTGGCCCCGGCAGCAAAAAGCCACGACTGAAAATCTCCAAAAGTGCGCTGCCGTCCGCCGCAGATACGAATATCACAGGCCGGACAAACCAGGCGAAACATAGCAATCGTCAAAAGCGCCTGAAACGGTGTCAAACCCGGCTGATCTTCTAACGGCGTACCGCTGACCGGCTGCAAAAAATTAAGCGGAATCGAGTCAACCTGCAACTCGCGCAGGGTCAGAGCCAGCTCCACCCGCTGAGCCCAACTCTCGCCCAACCCCATAATGCCACCGCTGCAAACATAAAGACCGGCATCCTTGGCCGTTTTCACGGTCGTCAGCGCCTTCTCATAATCGTGAGTTGTACATATCTGTGAAAAAAAACTTCGGGAGGTTTCAAGGTTGTGATGGTAATGTTTAAGACCGGCCTGACGATAACGACCAGCCGTGGCCGGGTCAAGAAAACCGAGTGAGGCGCAGGGAGCAATTTTCTCTTCTCTTATCTTTTCGAGCATGGCTATAATCTCAGCCTGCTCAGCCGCATCATCAACCGCCGTCCCACTGGTCACAATCGAAAAATTTTCCACGCCGCAAGCTGCGGCCTCACGAACTCTTTCAACTAATTCAGGAACTTTAATCAAAGGAAAAGTCTCAACCCCGGTATCATAGGAGACCGATTGAGCGCAAAAAGCGCAATCTTCCGGACAGCGGCCCGATTTAGCATTAGTTATCGCACAAAGCGCAATCTTTTGGCCACAATGCTGTCGCCTGACTCGATTGGTCAAGGGCAGCAGAGAGAAAATCTCAGGCCCGCTCAGAGCTCCCAAACGCAAGGCAAGATCTTCATCAATCCCCTTCGCATCGTTCAGAAGCTGCGGTATTCGAGCGGTTACGGCCGCTACAATTTCATCTATTTTATTTTTTTGCAAAAGAATTTCCTTTTAATAATTTATGAATTAAGTTAGAGCGGGGAACGGCGAACTTAATGGGAGTTAAAATATGGCATTTGATCGTAAAGACGGCTACTACCGGCAGGCCAAACGCGAAGGCAAACGCTCGCGGGCAACCTATAAAATTGAAGAACTTGATTCGCGTTTCAGGGTTTTCAAAAAGGGTCAGAAAATCCTCGAACTCGGGGCTGCCCCCGGCGGCTGGATGGAGTATATCGCCAAGCGGGTAGGTAAAGCCGGCAGCGTCCTCGGCCTCGATCTGCAGGCGATTACCGATCTCCCCTCACCACCTTGCAAAACCCTGGTCGCTGACATCCTGAGTCCCGAAACCGGCGCTCTCATTGATGCTCTGGTGAGCCCGCCCTTCGACGGGACGGTCTCCGACTTAGCCCCCAACCTGACCGGCATCAAAGCAACCGATCAAGCGAACTCGATTGCCATCCTTGAAACAGCTTTAGAACTTGTTAAAGAACGTCTTGCAAACGGTGGATTTTTTATCTGCAAGGTTTTTCAGGGCAATGAACTAAAACCATTTCAACTCAGACTTAAATCCGATTTCGCCAAAGTCACACTGGCCAAACCCAAAGCCAGCCGCAAAACCTCTACTGAAATATATCTGGTTGCAACCGGTTACAAGGAGGGTAACATCAAATCCCAGTAAAGTTCAACCATTTGTACTCCAAAAAAAAGGTAAAGAAGGCCGCCGACCGCCAGAAAGGGGCCGAAAGGAATAGCGTAACGGCCATCTTTACCCTTCCAGGCCACTAACCCTAAACCAATAACGGCTCCGCTTAACGAACTCAGCAAAATAATCGGCAAAAGTGCTTTGTAGCCTAAAAAAGCCCCAAGCATAGCCAGCAGTTTAAGATCCCCGCCACCCATACCATCACGCCCGGTCGCATAATAATAACCGGTTGCCACCAACCACAAAGAGAACCAACCTAAAAAAGCACCAAGCAGCGATTCCCACCAGGGCATCGGCACCCACCACCAAGCCCCGGCCAGACCTAAAACAATCCCCGTAAGACTGAAACGATCAGGAATAATCTGATGCTCAAGATCGATAAAAGTGATCGGCACCAGCAGAGAGATCAACAACAAGGCTCCAGCCAGAGCCGGTGACAACCCGAACCGGTAGGCGGCGGCGCCAAAAAGCAGGCCGGTCAAAGCTTCAACCAGAGGATACTGTAAAGAGATAGGCTGACGACAAAACCAACAGCGGCCCCGCAAAAAAACATAAGTCAACAATGGAATATTGAGCCAAAAGGGAAGATTACGACCACAATTCGGGCAATGCGAAGGCGGCGAAACCACCGATTTGTCAAGAGGTATTCGATAAATACAGACATTAAAAAAACTGCCGAAGACAAGCCCCATAACAACAGCTATAAGAACTGTAAATAATTCCATAAAACAAAGACACCAACATCCTTACAAAGAAAACAAAAAATTAGGCGGTTGAACAAAATACCATAATGTGTTATACAGGGAAAAATTAACATTCCGAGGATAGAGCCCACTTGCCGAAACCATGTATTCCGCTCGTTAAGCAACTGAGCTGGATATCTCCGGCCGCCGGGCCATATCATGTCAAGAACATCTTTGCCAAGAAAATAATATTAGGAGGCTGCCCGAGAATGCCCTTTTTCCCCATATCTTCGTTATGCTCAAATAATTATCCTCGGAATACCTAGTGTATACCTGCGGTAATTTTCTTCGCATGCCTCGATCTGAGAAAAAATTGCTATTCTCGAACAACCTCCTAACGGCCTCTCTCTAACGATGCAACGACACCATCTTTTCGCTCTCAAAGCACGACTACTAATTGGAAACCCCAAACCATGGTAAAAGAGACAATCAACACATTTAATGTCGGAGATTTAGCGGTCTACCCGGGACATGGCGTCGGCCAGATCACCGCTATAGAAGAACGTGAAGTCTGCGAAGAAACCCAGGATTTTTATATAATGGTGATCTTAGACAGTAATATCACGATTATGATCCCTAAAAACAACACAACCAACGTCGGCTTACGCCAACTTGTCAATCAGGATGAGATCAAAGAGGTTTACACCACTTTGAAGCGCCGTAAGGTGAAACTCTCGCACCAGACCTGGAACAAACGCTATAAACAGTTCCATGACAAAATCAAGCGCGGCTCTCTCTTTGAAGTCTCCGAAGTATTCCGTGACCTTAACCTGATCAGCCTGAATAAGGAACTCTCCTTTGGCGAACGTAAAATGATGGAGACCGCCAAACACCTGATCGTCTCCGAACTGGCCCGGGCCCGAGCCCTGCCGGAAAGTGACGTGGAAAAAGAGATCCAGGAGATCTTCATCCCCGAACCAAACGAATCCTGACCCCTAAGCCGGCGAATTGTGTCCCAAAATATCCATCCACGAAGCGATATAACCCGGCACCCTCAAACACCCTGACTTAATGCTAACCTTTAACTTTTCACGAGATAATCGTTGCTCATAATTCGCGCTTTTTTTACTCTTGCTGCAGCCCTGCTCTCCTTTCAAATTGCCAGACACCAATTTGACCGGATTGATTACGCCTGTGTTGCTTTTTTTATTGTCGGCAGCCTTGTCGCGTACCTCTTTTACCTGGTCAGCCGCTTAAAAAGAGTTCCTTTGCGAACTATGCTTGGAGGGTTTGCAGGTATGGTTGTCGGCCTCTTTATCGCCAACCTCCTGCTCAGAGGGGCTCCTTTTGTCGACCTCTTTGACAACCCGAGAACCAGCTTCACCCTCTATCTTCTGGTCTACTCTATGCTGGCCTATGTGGCGCTTGAGGTCGGCCTCAAAAAAGGTGATGAATTCGACCTGATCCGCTCCCTGATTACAAAAAAAAGGGCTGATCAGGAAAAAATCGTCGACACCTCGGTAATTATTGATGGTCGGATTGCCGATGTCTGCGAAACCGGTTTTATTGAAGGCACACTGGTAATTCCGCAATTTGTCCTGCACGAGTTGCAGATGATAGCCGACTCCTCCGACTCCCTGAAACGAACCCGGGGCCGCCGTGGGCTGGACATCCTCAAACGCATCCAGAATCAGGCTAAAGTTGAGATCATTATTACCGAGGAGGACTTTCCGCGAATCAAAGAGGTAGATGCAAAACTTGTCGCCCTGGCCAAAAAAAGAGACGCCCATATCTTAACTAATGACTTCAACCTCAACAAGGTTGCAGATCTGCAAGGGGTTGGGGTTTTGAACCTGAACCAGCTGGCCGAAGCCATGAAACCGCTGGTTCTACCCGGAGAAACCCTTGATGTCATGGTCTCCAAAGAGGGCAAGGAACCCATGCAGGGAATTGCTTATCTTGATGACGGTACCATGGTGGTTATCGATCAAGGCCGTCAACTGGTTGGCGAAACAACCCAAGTTACCGTAACCAGCGTCCTGCAAACCACGGCCGGCCGGATGATCTTCGCGAGACGCAAAAATGGTTCATAAGTCTGCTCTGAAACCGGTTTTTGCAATCATTGTCGCCGCCGGCTCCGGCCGCCGCTGTCCCGGCCCCCAGACCAAACAATTCCTCAATCTGGACAACCAACCACTTTACCTATGGAGCGTTAAAGCTTTTCAGGAATGCTCTGCTATTACCGGCATCGTCATCGTCGGCCCCAATCACAATCCTAATGCTCTGCTTGAAATGGAACGGGCAACGACCCCTTTTGCCAAAGTCGTGGCCGTCGTTGCCGGCGGCAACAGCCGTACGGAATCAGTTAATATCGGAGTTACCACTCTGACCGCGACGATCACTACCCTGTCGAAAACAGACCCCATCCTGATTCACGATGGTGTCAGACCACTGGTCACAGCGGAACTGATTGTCAAAGTTGCCGAACAGGTCGGAACCAGGCAGGTCGCCATCCCGACGACAACACCGACTGCAACAGTCAAAAAAATAGTCGGCAAAACCATCACTCAAACCATTAATCGTGAAGAGATCGGCCTGGCCCAAACCCCCCAGGGCGTGCCCTATGGCTTACTCTGTGAGGCCCTCGACTACTGGAAAAAGAATCCGGCCAAGCCAATAACCGACGAGGGGGCACTAATTGAAAATCTGCCCCCGGAAAAACGGATCGACGTTACCACTATTAATGTAGCGGGAGAGTCGAGCAACCTAAAAATCACATTTCCGGAAGATCTCAAACTGGCTGAAACCTTATTACAAAAAAAGATGGCTCAAGAAATACCCTACAAACCCCGCCAAGCCACCGGTTTTGGTTATGATGTTCATGCTTTTGCGCCGACCCGAAAACTAATCCTGGGAGGCATTGAAATTCCCGGGCATGCGGGCCTGGCCGGCCACTCCGACGCCGACGTTCTAATTCATGCTTTAGTTGACGCCCTCCTCGGTGCGGTTGGGGCTGGCGACATTGGTCAGCATTTCCCCGATAACGACCCCACGTTCAAAAACCTCTGCAGCCTCCATTTTCTTGAACGAGCCATGACGATTGTCAGAGAGAGAGGTTTTTACCTAGAGGCTGCCGACATCACAGTTGTTGCCCAGCAGCCCAAATTGGCGCCACATATTCCAGCTATGCTGACGATCCTGAAAAAAACAATTGCCTCCCCTTGTCAACTCAATATCAAAGCTACAACCAGCGAAGGCTTAGGCTTTACCGGTCGCCGAGAAGGAATTGCGGCTTACGCCGTAGCCACCGTAACAGCAACCTTCCCCTCTACCCCCTAAACATGACAGCCCTACCACGAATCTCGCTACCACTATTTGAGGGTAAGGAACAGGCCTTAAAACTGGCCTTATGCCTATCGTTTGCATTGCACATTCTGATTCTGATACCGTTTCCTCAGTTCAAATCCCGACCATTTCTTAACCCCGACAATTTGATGGAGGTCAAGTTGGTGGCCCCGGAGTCCATACCGCGCCACCAACCCAAACCATCTCCACCCCCGGCCAAACCAAGCTTTAAGCGAAAAATTAAAACCAAGATCAACAAAAAACCAGCGACCTTGAAAAAACAAAAAACCGTTGTCAAGGAGTCGCCTCTAGCCCGACGCCGGAGTGTACCCAAGAAAAAACCGGCCCCAACCAGCGATAAACTCACCGAGATCAAAAAAAGACTGGCTCGGCAACGAGAAGAACAGAAACTTAACGATATCCGTCAACGTCTCAGACAAGAATCGTCACCTGCCGCCCGGGCTCGGCAAGCAAGCCTGACCCAGGTCTACAATAATCAGCTCAAAGCCTGGCTGATGCGCAACTGGCACCTCCCTGAACATCTTCTTAACAGCGGCCTTAAAGCGACCATCAGTCTGACCATCGACACCTCCGGTCAGCTTCTCGAACAGAGTGAAGAGAAGCTATCAGGCAACCCGATTTTCGACAATGCCATGCGTCAGGCGGTCACTAATGCAACACCGTTTCCACCATTTCCGGCCGAGCTCAATATCCCTCAGGAAGAATTTGTCATAACCTTTGATCCTAATAACTTGAAACCATAAACTCGAAAACGCCGCGAACTTTGCTTTGCCCCCGCCTGCGGAGGTCTGAAAAGGTAATTACAATTATGAAAAACAAAATACACTCATCTCCAAATTCGATTCTGACAACCCTCGCCCTGATGCTTCTTGTCGTCTGTACGACAATCGGGCTGCCCGCTCACGTTGAGGCCCGGGTCTACCTGGAACTGGACTCCCCCAACCTGCGCCGCATCCCCCTGGCCGTAGCCCCTTTACAACCGCTGTGCGGTTGCCGGGAAGATGAAAAGACTGCACTTATCGGCCGTAAAATCCTGATCGATGACCTCGAATTTTCAACCTTCTTCGAGCTCCTTGATGACCCTTCAAGCTATCTCGAAAAACCGAAGAGCTGCGGCCTCGCACAAGGAAGTTTTGATTTTCGCAACTGGTCACTAATCGGGGCCGAGCTCTTGATTAAGGCCGGCTACTCGCTAAGTGGAGAAAAACTGCTGGTCGAATTCCGTCTCTACGACACCCTGGCCGGCAAAATGATCGTTGGTAAACGTTACCGCGGCCGAGCCCGGAACATCCGCCTCCTCTTCCACAAATTTACCAACCAAGTGGTCGAAAGTGTTACCGGACTACCAGGTGAATTCACTTCAAAAATAGCCTTCTGTGGACGTCAAAACAACGAGTCCGCACAAGAGTTGTACACCTGTGATTACGACGGTCATGAACGCAGACAGATCACCCGAAACAAATCGATCAACATCTCTCCCGCCTGGTCCATGGATGCCAACAAGCTGGTCTTCACCTCATACCGACGCGACAATCCGGATCTCTACCTGATCGACTTCATGAAAGGTAAGGAGACGCGCCTAACTAAGCGTAAGGGAATCAATGCCGCCGCCGCCTGGTCAGCCGACAACCGCCACCTAACCCTCATGCAACGCTATGAAAATCACAGTGAAATCACCATCATCAAGGCCTCTTCCGGGGATACCATTCTCCGTGTAACCAAAAGCAGCGCCAACCAGGCCTCTCCCTGTTGGTCGCCCGACAACCGGGAGATTGCCTTTGTCTCCGACCGCAGCGGCACCCCCCAGATATATATCACCACAGCTCAAGGTGGTCGTTGGCGGCGGCTGACCAAAAATGAGGCTTACAATGCCAATCCGGACTGGTCAGCCCACAACGACAAAATTGTCTTCACCTCGAGAATAGACGGAATTTTCCAAATCTGCACGATAAAACCTGACGGAACCAACCGCAAACAGCTTACCTATGCCCGGAGAAACTGCGAAACTCCCGGCTGGTCTCCTAATGGCCGCCACATCATCTTTACAGAGAAAATCAACGGCATCGAACAACTAATGGTAATGGATGACAAAGGCCGCAACCTCAAGCAATTGACCTTTGACAAACTGAAAAAAAAGAGCCCCAATTGGTCAGCTAACCGATGATTTCATCAGCGTCAAAATTAATAAGAAGTTATCCCTAAATAAAATAATCACCCAAAAATTCGTCGAGAATCATGTAAAGATGTTTAAACATGCGTTATT